>JALZGI010000137.1 GCA_030861105.1 Thermoproteota archaeon | reverse complement strand
AAGCGAAGCTACAACGCTGAGGATTTTCCACGGATCCCTTTTAATTTTCAGATAAACAAACAAAGAAGATTAGCTATTGAAAGAATACCCTCGATTGCAGGAAACCCTTGCTGATGTACTAAAGAGAAGTTCCAATCATGTTGATGATGAAGGAAGTCGTCTATTGACGGAGGATATAGTTAGGGAGATTATGACTGACTATGGTATTAAATTTCCGCCACATGCGCTTGTTACAAATATTGAAGAATGCACCCAAAAAGTATCTGAGCTTGGCCTTCCTTTGGCTGCAAAAATAGTGTCCGATCATATCGTTCATAAAACGGAGGTACATGGTGTTAAGACGCAGCTAAGGACTACTGATGAAGTCCTTGAGGCATTTAGCGATTTGCATGATAGATTATCACAACGTTTTCCCATTAAGGGAGTGCTGCTTGAAAAAATGTCCTCCCCAGGACTGGAGCTTATTGTTGGGCTACAAAATGATCCCACGTTCGGTCCCATCATTATGCTTGGACTAGGTGGGGTATATACTGAAATACTTAATGATGTATCTTTTAGGGTTCTGCCGATTTCTAAACATGACGCCTTGGAAATGGTCGAATCTCTAAAGGGGAACAAGATATTGAAGGGATATAGAGGATCTGCTCCAGTTAACCTAGATATGCTCACCGAACTTATTGTAAATATCGGGAGTTTAGGCATGAAATTGGCTCCGTTTGTCGAAAGTATAGACTTTAATCCGATAATCCTGTACCAAAATGATTATCGTGCAGTTGATGTCAAGGTGCTATTGAAGGAAAGACTTGATGACATTAATGTTTCCGACGCCCAACCTGATTCGAATTTTATGGACATCTTCTTCAAACCCAAGTCTGTAGCCGTGATAGGTGCTTCGCCAGAAGCTAGCAAGGTTGGAAATTCGATATTAAAGAGCCTCTTAGAGCGTAATTTTTGTGGCAAGGTCTTCCCCATCAGTTATGAAGGACACAAAGAAGTCATGGGGCTTAGAGCCTTCAAGTGCCTTGAAGATGTAGATGAGCAATTAGACCTTGTGGTGGTAACAGTTGACCTTAAACTAGTCCCTGACCTGGTCAAAAGTTGCGGCAAGAAAGATATTCATAATATGATAATTTTTACAGGTGGTGGGAAGGAGCTTGGAGGAGAGAGAGCTGGTATAGAGCAGGAAATAAGAAAGCTAGCAAGGCAACTTAAAGTAAGAATTATCGGCCCTAACTGTATTGGATTGTACAATAGTGAGAATTATTTGGATTGTGTGTTCAGAGGAGATCAAACAAGAGAAACCCCCTTAAAGGGTCAAGTTGCATTCGTGTCTCAAAGCGGTACTATTGGAGCAGCCTTTATGGACAGCTGCTCTAGATCATTTGGTTTGAGCAAAATGGTGTCTTATGGTAACAGAGTGGATGTGGACGAGGCAGATATTTTGTGGTACCTATCTAACGATCCTAATACAAGTGTAATTGGTATGTATTTCGAGGGTTTAGGAGACGGACGCAAATTCCTGAATACCGCAAAGAAAGTCATCGCCGAAAAAAAGAAACCAATTATCGTATTCAAGAATAACAGAAGTGAACGAGCCGCCAAGCAGTCAGCTCTTCATAATGGTTCACTTGCTACATCCTATGCGGTTATGAGTGGTGCTCTGACACAAGCAGACATAGTTTCAGTGGACAGTTACGAAGAGCTTATCGGATCTCTCAAGGCCTTTGCATGGCAGCCTACAGCAAAAGGAAACAAAGTCGCTATGGTAACAAATGGTGGCGGAGCTGTGGTAGCAGCACTTGACAGGATTGATAAGGTGGGACTCCAAACAGCAGATATAACTGCTGAGACGAAGAGAGCTCTTGAGGAGCATTACCCTCCTACCTATATAGCAGCGAACCCCTGCGATCTCACCTGCATTGCCACGGCTGATGATTACAGATTTGCAATTGAGAAATTCATGGAGGATCCTAATGTGAATATTATTATGTTATGGTTTGTTCCATGGTTTGTATTCAAAAATGATCCCCTAAATGAATCAATAGTAGAGATACTTGCAAGATTCCAGAGGGAAAGCGAAAAACCAATATTAGTGGGGACTATGGAAGGAGCTTTTGATGAGCCTATTCTGAGGTCTATTGAAGAACAAAATGTTCCAGTGTATCGATCTGTTTCTACGTGGGTAAATGCTGCAGCGAGTCTCAATGGGTGGTTCAAAACAAGATACGTAAAGAAAGTATGCTCAGTAATGGAACAAATAGACACATTTTCAAGCAACACTCAGGACATACCAAATAACCCTTTGACTTCTCAATTGCTTTTGGAAGCAGATAACACTAAGGGAAATGGTTGACATTCTCAATACTCCCACGACATTTTTACATTGCAAGATTGATTATGACAGTAGTTGGCTAATTCGAGATTTATTTACGGAGACGAAAAAAGAGAGTTTGCGTAATCCAAAATCGAAAGCAATTAGGTTAAAGTATAAATACTTAGAATATTTGTTTTGCTAGGTTGGACTTGCATACCACTTCTTTGTGATACAGAACGCATAGCCCTTTATTTTTGTTAGATGGATGAATGTTATACCAAGATTATGACTATATAATTTAACCACATTCATATAGGATAAACTTTTTAGCCAGTCCTTTGTCCAAATGTCTAAGTTCCAATGAAAGCATATGACATAATGACAACAAATTTTGTTGCAGCCAAGGAGGGTGAAACACTTTTGGAGGTAAATAACAAGTTACTATTAGGAGAGTTCAATGGGGTTCCCATAGTCGACAGTCGGAATACTGTAGTAGGAATGATTACCTCGATAGACATTTTGAAAGCTATAAGAGATCGGAGAAACATAGATTCGTTATGTGCTAGGGATGTCATGACACATAACCCCATTCGTGTCGACAAGGAAACCAGTGTAGAGGATGTGATTGACCTAATGGTTGATAATAGGATAGTACTAGTTCCTGTAATACAGGAACCTGGCGATGTTCTAATTGGCATAGTAACAAGACTCGATATACTGAGGCTCAGACCAGTATGGAATATACCAAAGACATTTTCAACAATGTATCGTTTTTAGACACGTTTGTGCTATGTTCATTTAATGCCGCTATTGTCTGAACTCTAAATAAATAGCCTTTTGGGTAGCCAAATAGTCATAAATGCTAAAACCGAAATCCTGTTTTTGATGGAACGTGTATAGCAGAGCATTATTACTTTGAATGTTTCTTGACGTTTTGACGGAGGTAGTGTATGACACCAGAATAATCAATCACTCATAATTGTTCCTAGTGAGAGAGCACATTTTAGTCAAGATAAAAATACAATATACTCCTAAATTGAATAGGTGGTGCTTTCTTTAGCTCCCTGGATATACAACGATCATTTAATGTAAAATCCTTATAGGCAAAAATGCTTTACATGTTTGGCCAACAAAGTTTGAGGTTCTATTAGCTTATGCCACACTAGTCTGTCCACTTTCAATTCTTGGATTTTCTCTTCTGTTTTGGTTACTCGCTTATTTATAGAGCTCAAGCTTATTGTATGAGACCTTTTTATTCCACCAATAATTTACTTGCGATATCTTTGACAACAATAGATTTTATATTCACAAACTCTCTAATACCGAACTCAGACAACTCTCTTCCGATCCCTGAGGCTTTAGTTCCACCAAAAGGAAGTCTAGGGTCTGACTTCACCATTTCATTGATAGATACAATACCGCTTTGTATTTGTCTTCCTATGCGGATCCCACGTTCTAAATTATTTGTCCAGATGCTTGCTCCTAATCCAAATTCGGAATTGTTGGCCTCCGCTATGGCCTCCTCCTCTCCTTCTACCACAATAACAGGCGCTGCAGGGCCAAAAACTTCCTCTCGGACGACTTTCATTTCATGTTTAACGTCACCCAGTACTGTTGGCTCAAAGAAATAGCCCTCGCCATCTATAGAATTCCCACCCGTCAGTATATTCGCGCCCTTATTTTTGGCGTCATCCACTTGAATAGATAGTGCTTGCCTTTGACTTTCTCTTACGAGGGGGCCAACTGTTGTTTTTGAATCCATTGGATCACCCACGACCTCGGCTTGTGTGTTTTCAACAAAAAGGTTGATGAATTTGTGTGCGATTTCCTTTACGACTATAAACCTTTTGGCAGCGATACAGCTTTGACCTGTGTTTAGAAGTCGAGACTGTGTAGCCGTATGGGCGGTCTGATTGAGATCTGCGTCTTCAAGGACTATAAAGGGATCGCTTCCCCCTAACTCTAAAACAAACTTCTTGAGATTTTTCGATGCAAGTTCCGCAACTCTTTTTCCAGTATTTACGCTTCCTGTCACCGAAATTGCATCTATGTCGGATTTGATCAGAGTCTCACCCACTGTTGAATTACCTATTACACACTGAAAAACTCCCTCCGGAAATCCTGCTTCGGCAAACGCCTCCTCTAATTTCAGCGCGGAACCCAAGCAAACACTAGAATGCTTCAATATTTCGACATTTCCTGCTGTTAAGGCAGGAACGGCAAATCGCATAGCTTGCCAAAAAGGAAAATTCCAAGGCATAATTCCCGCAATCACTCCCAAGGGTTCAAAGGTAACAAAGCTTTTGCGAAACTCAGTTGGAATTAACTCATCTCGCAGAAAAGATTCAGCCGTTTCTGAATAAAAATCACAAAGCCAAGCACATTTTTCGACTTCAGCAATTGCCTGACGAATTGGCTTCCCCATCTCTTCGGTTATTATCTTTGAATACTCGTCTTTATTTTTTCTCATGACCCTACCCAGCTTTCTGGCAAGAGTACATCTCTCGCCTATGTCAAGACTTTTCCAACTGTTAAGTGCAACACGTGCATTTTTTACTATATTATTAATTTCGTCGACACTCATGTTATGATACTTCGCGATAGGCTTTCCAGTAGCAGGATTAACCGTTTCAATTATTGTCTGTGTCATAATGCTTGTTCTCTTAGCTTTCACAATTACCAATATAAATGCAGTTTAATTTTGATAGTATCTATGTCCCGCGGGCAGGATTTACCCCAAAACTGCTAAATTGCAGTCTTGTTTGAGCCTGCGACTCTTCGGTAACTGCACAGTGTACGCCCAATAGGCTGCTTCTCGTGGTTAGCTATTTCTCGTCAAGCCAACATCTACAGCCGAAAGCTCTACCAGGCTGAGCTACCGCGGGACATTTTCGTTGCTACACTTATGATATATAATTGTCACCCGGACTGTTTTCGGTACTGGCTAAAAACTAAATTTCAACTATCATATCAATTTCGGCGCAGCTGTTCTTAGGTAGGCTAGTTACACCAACTGCTATCCTTGCGTGTCTCCCTTCCTCTCCAAAAATTTGTACAAGAAAATCTGATGCTCCATTTAGGACTGTCGCGTGGTCCTCAAATGAAGTATCACAATTGACAAAACCCGAAATTTTGACAATTTTTTTTATCTTCTCCAAATCTCCCAAGGCAGCTTTTAATTGAAGCAGACAATTTATCGCGCAGAGTTCTGCGGCCTTCTTTGCTTCTTCAATAGCAATGTCCCTCCCCACCTTTCCTTTATACTTCACTTCCTTTGATTGGTTACTATTTTCCATTGCAATTTGGCCAGAAACAAATGCCAGATTTCCTGAGACAACTACGGGGGAATAAGATCCTATTGGTAGGATTCGATTAGAAAGGTCAATTCCTCGCGAAGTTAATTTTTCCTCAATCATTCTATTAAGTAGTAGCTAACCGTTATTAAAAATAGGCTTTGATTACTCTCTCACCTAGCCCACGCACCAAAATGGACTTGTAGGTAGGGTATGAGAGAAAATCGGAGAGATGGGAAGAAAGTAGACGCTGAGACCTGCAATCGGTACTGTGATGCCTTTTAATGTACGGTGAGCATCATAGATGCAAGCACCACTAATACAACAATGAACCGACTCAATCACTCAGTTTGTCATTTCCGATTTGGAGATAGCCCTTTATGGGAAGGAATAGTATGGCCTTGCATAAGAGCAGGTTTAGGATTAGGGAGTGAAGTTTGCCAACACTAATTTTATATCGGCAAATTGTGGAATATGATTTGATGAAACATCCGAAAAGACAATCTAATCAGAAGTTTAATGGTGGCCTTGAAAATAAGGACGCTTCACTCCGAGGCTCTGTAACTTCAATGGTAGGCAAGGATACATTTTCTTTAACTTTTAATATCAATGTAGCAACAGCATTGAACTTTGAACACAAGGAATCTCTAAAATACGAAGTATTAGGTGAGCGCCTTGTTATTACGAAAAACTTAAGCTAGTTATTGGGTCGGTAATTGATTACCGTTCATTGAGGGAAAACCATAGTTAGGAAAAGCTGACTAAGACCTGTCTTTAGGTCTCAGTCTTTTCTTCTATTTTCCCTTTTGAGGCTCAAATACACAGACCCTGACAGTAATATGCAAAGATTCCGACTCTATATTTCAAGCGAGGACGTATATAATCAAGGATATGGATTCCCTTTTAGATAATGCCTTCTCAGAACCGATATAATTTGATTATTATATTGCCGGTTGCGCATTTTCGTAACACCATTAAAGGAGTAAGTTCTGTGCTCCTGGAATGGTCTCCTTTGGATCCTATTGTCTCATTTTCAAGGCCTCGACTGTTGTAAGTGACTTGAGTAGGATATCTCTAACC
>JALZGI010000130.1 GCA_030861105.1 Thermoproteota archaeon | reverse complement strand
GTGTAGTAGGGATAGGCACACATACTAAGACAAGGTCAGCCTCTTTTACACAACGGTCTATGGTTGGACACAGGGTAACGTGGGAAGGAGGTTTCCGGAGCACTTTTCTATCGTATGCCAAAACTTTTACGTCTGATTTCTTAGAAAAATGTCTCAAAAACCATGAGCCCATCTTGCCACCAGCACCTATGATAGATATCTGTTGGACCATGTTTACTAATGCATGGATAGGACCGAGTCGATGACCTTTAATCCACGGTCGATGAGCTGTTTCGGCTGGCAGGCTGAGATTCGTATAAAGTGATTATAATTTTCTCCGAACCCGCTTCCTGGTGCAACTGCAACTCCTAATTCTAACAGTCTATTTACTAATTCAGTGTCGGTTTGGATTGAGCCTTTTAATCGTGGATAAACGTACATCGCCCCCTCAGGTCTTATAAATTCAACTGGCATACGACGGAGATTCTCTAGTATTAAATCCAGTCGTTCCCTAATCACCTTCACGTTCTCCGCAGGATCATAGTCTATTGCGCTTAATGCCGCGCGCTGCATGGGTTCTGCTACACTGGTTAAGGCAATTGCCTGAATCCTCGCCATCTTATCGATAATCGCCTTCTTAGCAATCCCATAACCAACCCTGAAACCCGTCATGGCGCAGGATTTAGAAAATGATGACACTACTATGCTTTTGTCATACTCAAAACATGTCAAACTCGTAAAGCGGGTAAATGAGTAATCTGAATAAACTTCGTCGCTTATAACGTAAAGCGCATTATCCCTAGCTAAGGAGATAATTTTTGAGATTTCGTTCTCCCCCAGTACTCTGCCGGTCGGATTATTTGGATAGTTTAGAATTAGTAGTTTCGATTGGTGCCCTATCATTTCCTCTAGTTTTCTTAGACTGGGGGTCCATCTTTCATTCAGAGTAGTATGAAGGATTTTAATTTTTCCGCCGGCAAGGTCTACAAACTCGCGATACGCCGGCCAGGATGGATCAATGACAATTGCCTCTTCCCCTTGTTTCAACAGAGCAAGTACAGCCGAAAAGATGGCGAATCTTCCTCCAGACGTAATAATCACCTCCTGATCTGTAATCCCATTCCCAACTTTTTTCGCAATGGCTTGGCGCAGGGCGATTAGTCCTCTAGAATCCGTATAATGATACTGTTTCATTTTGTATGACTTAAGCAGAGCATTCTGCACCTGTTTAGGAGGCGAGAAGTCAGGCTCTCCAACCTCCATGTGTATTATCCTCTTGCCTGAGTTCTCAAGTTCCTTGGCTTTCATAAAAATACTTAGATGAGTGTTTCTCAAAGTTACATTCTCGGTTCTTTTTTGGTGTATCTGCTGCAGTCGGACTGACTCCATTAGCAGTATATTTAGAAGCCTTCCAGAGAAAGCAGGATCAATTCCAAGTTTATAGGAGATCTCGATAACAGATTTTCGTATTTCTTGTTCAACGCTCTCATCCTGTATATCAAGGTTTAAATTCCCTTTAATGATTCCAATCCGTTCCGAAAGCTCCATCCTTTTGTGAGCTTTGGCTATGATATCCAGAGTAAGATCTCGGATTTGAGCTCGCAGTTCACTTAGCTCTTCTTGATTTGTCTTTTTGACCAATTCTCAAAACAGGTTCTATAAATCCGGATCTGATAGCATGGTCCGCAATAACTGCGGCCACTATTGATTCTACGACGGGCGGTGCCCTTGGCACGACGCATGGGTCATGTCTGCCCGAAACATTGATGTCTACTTCGGTGAAGGAAGAAAGATCGATAGTACTTTGTGTACGGCTTATTGAAGAGGCAGGTTTGAAGCCAATTCGCATCTTTATAGGCATGCCGTTGGATAATCCACCCAAAATTCCGCCTGCATGATTTGTTTTTGTTACTATTTTATTGTTTTTGATACTGAACAAGTCATTGTTCTCCGATCCTTTTCTTTCCGATCCGACAAATCCTGATCCAAACTCAATAGCTTTGACCGCAGGTATGCTAAATACTGCCTTACTAATATCAGATTCTAAGGATGAAAAAATAGGTTCACCCAGACCTACTGGCAGTCCAGTACACACACATTCAACAATTCCGCCCAACGAGTCACCTTCTCTTTTGGTCTGAAGGATTATCTCTCTCATCTTATTGGCAGCAGCTGGGTCAGGACATCGAACATCATTCATATATCTGTTCTTCCTTGCATTTTCTAACTCAATTTTGTTGGCCTTAACCTGACCAATCTGTATTGTATAGGCAACCACCTCTATACCCAAAGTGTGGTAGAGCAGCTTCAGAGCAATTGCGCCTGCCATAATAAATGAGGCTGTCAATCTTCCGGAAAATCTACCCCCTCCTCTGTAATCTGCATATCCCCCGTACTTTACCTTCGCAGGATAGTCAGAATGCCCGGGACGAGGTTTTGTTATTATTGCTTCATAGGATCGTGAATCATGATCTTTGTTCCATATTAGCATACTTATCGGCGCCCCAGTGGTGAAACCCTCAAAAACTCCTGACAGAATCTCCACTTTATCTTCTTCCTTTCTTTGGGTTGAAACTATTGATTGTCCAGGTTTTCGAAGATCGAGCAAAGGTTGGATATCCCTTTCATCCAGCTCTAATCCCGCAGGACATCCATCGACAACCATTCCTACGCATTTGCCATGACTTTCCCCGAAACTCATGCAAGCAAAGCGTTCTCCAATTACGCTCCCAACCATTGCACCAGTAGAGAAAGCTTAATGCTACTCTATATATATTCCAATTAGAGAATAACCACCTGACTGTGATAAGAATATGTTTGCATGTAATACAAACGCTTAACATGTAACTTCAGTTTTCTTTCTTTTGGCTAATTAGATGATGCCATGACAAAGAAAATGGGCACTATGGCAGTTGCTCTATCTATTGAAAACCTATCTTTGCTCCGAGTCGTTTTAGATCAAGTAGGAAACGTGGGTATGAAACATCAATCGATTCCGCACCTTCGACCTCCGACTTTTCTGTCAGCAGCGCGGCTATTGTAAAGGCCATGAGCAGTCTATGA
>JALZGI010000118.1 GCA_030861105.1 Thermoproteota archaeon | reverse complement strand
ATGAAATCGTCACCCGCCTATGGATCATCCCCACGAGTCTTGTGGCCACTCTTTTTCCCGTTTTCAGCGTGCTAACTGGACAAGGGCATCAGGTGCGGCTAGCCTCTTTCCTCTGTCGCTCCATACGAGGGGTGCTCCTGACTTTGGGTTCCGTCGTAGTGGTGCTAACGGTTTTTGCACGTGACATCTTGCTGATGTGGTTAGGACCGGCCTTTGCCGAAGAGAGCACCCGTGTCCTGCAGATCCTGTCCATAGGAGTATTGGTCAATTCTCTCGCCCAAGTACCATATTGCCTGCTTCAAGCCCAAGGGCGCCCAGACGTCACAGCCAAGTTTCATCTCGGTCAACTGCCGCTGCAATGCCTTCTGGTCTGGTGGTTAATCAGTCTATGGGGCACGACGGGGGCCGCGCTGGCCTGGACAATTCGGGTCAGTGTGGATGCTTTGCTCCTCTTTGCTGCCGCATCCCGTCTCACGTCACTGCCTCTACATGTCTTCATGTCTGCTAAAGTCGTCCAAACTTGGCTGTTGCTCTGTCTTTTTGCGGGTATCGTCTTGGGGATCAGCTGTCTTCCGCTAGTCATTTGGCTACGCCTCTTGGGATTGGGGCTTGCCACTTTGCCGATAAGTGTGCTCGCTTGGCAATACGTACTCGATGTTAAGGATCGTGGTTGGATTGCGAACTTTTTGGGCCTACGAGCGTGAGATGAAGACTATTAACGTGAACGGGGGAATAGAAGTCCAGAGTGTGACAACCTGTTACCTCTGCGGAGCAGAGGGGCATATCCTTTACGGAAATTTACGTGACAGGCTTTTTGGAGCGCCAGGTGAATGGAATTTGAAGAAGTGCCCCGATGCCAAATGTGGGCTTATATGGCTAGATCCCATGCCTGTGGAGGCTGATCTCCACAAAGTTTATGAGAACTATTACACCCACTACGCAAGTCCCAATAGCATTGATCCTGTGAAGACGCAGAGCGTTAGGGGAAAGCCCTTTCGTCTATTACTGAAGTTAGGTTATCAAGTATTACTACACCTTGCGGGTATGTCCCAGGGTCTCGGTCAAGCCCGCCTCGATGCATCGATGATGTATCTTGCGAAGAATAATCCAGGTACACTGCTTGATGTTGGATGTGGCGATGGAAGTTTTTTGGCTCGGATGGAACTGTTAGGATGGGATGTAAAGGGAGTTGATATTGATCATGAATCAGCTAGAATCGCTCACGAGACATTTGGTGTGCCTGTATATGTTGGTACATTACAAGGAGCGAAATATCCTGATGCATGTTTTAACGCAATAACCATGAGCCATGTCATCGAACACGTATACGACCCTATAACCCTGCTCACAGAAAGTTATCGCATTTTGAAGCCGGGTGGGTCTCTCGTGGTGGTCACGCCAAATATAGCTAGCTTCGGCCACAGACATTTTGAAAGAAATTGGAGAGGACTGGAGCCACCTCGCCACCTCCATTTATTCTCCCGATCAACCATCGAAAATATCGCCAACAGAGCAGGCATTCAGAAAATTGCCACATGGACATCGCCCGCAAATGCAGAATGGCTCGCCTTAGCAAGTATTGATTTTCAGGCTAGTGGCTATCACATGAATGGGCACGTAGCACCGCTATCAAAAAGAATAGCCAGCAGCTGGTTTCAAATCAAAGCAGTCAGATACTTCAGGAATAACCCAGATTCTGGCGAAGAGCTCTTTCTCAAGGCGACGAAATAATTCCGACTTTCCGAAACGCCAATAAAGTCCTTTCTGTAGAGAAGATCTTTATATTTGGACTAGCGTTCTTTGAAAGACGCAACTACGGTTTGGAATATTCAGATTGTAAAGTTAACAATGATCGTTTGCACATCAATAATTTTATCCCATGAATCTCTTATCAGCTGGAACTCAAGCCATTATATGTTAAAACTGTGTTTTATATTTCTACTAAGAAGGAGGGTTTAGTGAAAATAATTAAAAATGTTAGCATTCTAAACTTATCTATGGAATCTAATAGTTTTTGTAATGATGCATAGATGGTCGATTGATTAACAGCATTAGTAGATCATATAAAACCTCTGAATTTTTAGTCAAAGTTAAGTGCAATGTAATAAAGCATGAAATCTCTAAGCATTTCGAGTAAGCTACGGCACTGGATAATTCCTGGGAATTTGATTAATTTGTCCTTACATGCTCTGAGTTAATATTATATATGTTAGCGACAAAAACTTAATGTCGTATTTCCTGTCGAGGAAGACTCCTAGAGATAACAAAGCTCTGTTGACATCCTTAAGAGTTCGGTGCGCGCACAAAACTACAG
>JALZGI010000581.1 GCA_030861105.1 Thermoproteota archaeon | reverse complement strand
GGTATAGTCCCATTTCCAGATATGCCTTTCTTCATCTGCAGGAGTCAGAACTTCGCTTTCGTCAATCATATCAACGCCTGTGGACTCTAGGACCTTGGCTTCCATAGTATGTCCAATTCTACACTTTGCCATGATGGGGATAGTAACCGAATCCATTATCTCTTCAATCACTTTAACGCTAGCAGTACGAGCTACTCCGCCGACCTTTCTTACGTCGTAGGGCAGCTTATCTAGAACCATGACTGCAACTGCCCCAGCCTCTTCAGCGATCTGAGCTTGTTCAACATTTGTAACATCCATAATCACTCCGTGTTTCTGCATATGCGCAAAACCCCTCTTCACCAACGTCGTGCCTCGAACAGTCTGAACATTTTCGTATGAAGTGTACCTCAGGCCTTTTCCGTCGGATTCAGAAGCAATGAGAGATATTGTCATCAGTCTAGATTTTCTAAAAACGCTTATATAGAGATTGGTAATGCATATCTTCCTCATTACTATTTTCCTCACCGTTTTTGCGAGATCCTCGTAAAATGGAGAAAGACGAGTAAGCCAGAGAAAACATAATATGTCAAAGCAAACAAAAAAAAATGAAATCTTTTGGGCAATTCAGTGGGATCGACTGGAGGAAATGAGGAAACACTTCGTTGCGAGCTGTGCGGAAACCCTCTAGAAGCTTGCATGTGCGTCTGCCCTTATTGTGGCGAACGAGATGCCTGCGAATGTTGCCTTCATGATGCAGTAACGGGGGGAGGATAACCATCTGGTTATATGGGCAATACTCGAACTGGTACAGCTTGTAATACAACATTACGGTCTTGTTTCTCGTCCCAAGTTTCTTGCGTAGTGCCATTGGCCTCTAAAGCAATAAAAGCAGGAAACGGAACAGTACTATAGATGGGAAATTTCACTCCACCAAGTAACCGGTTAACATGGGTCATAGGGGGAGCCCAAGGCAGTGGAGTCGATTCGGCTGCAAACATTTTTTCCCGAGCATGTGCTCAAGGTGGTTTACATATATTTGGAAAACGGGAATACTACTCGAATATCAAAGGAGAACACAGCTATTTCACGGTCAGGGTATCGGACAATCCTATCCGTTCACATGTTGACGATATAAATATTCTAGTATCATTTGACGCTGAGACTGTTTTTAAACACTCAGATAAAGTGACATATGGGGGAGCGATAATCTTTGACGAAGGTTTGGTAAATACAAACCTCCATGAAGTTCCAACCATTGACAAATATGCTTCTGAAAGAATTGCCAAGATGCTTGAGAAAGCGGACAAGGAATTCACTATCCGGGGTATGCTGAATTTTGCAAGAGAACGCGGAGTTTTACTCTATGGAATTTCATATTTCAACCTAATCAAAGAGTTCTCGCAGCAGATCAATGAACCTTCTCTGAGCAAGCTGACGAGAATGATAAACGTCATGGCTTTATCTGCCTCCATGGCGATCCTAGATTTTGACACAGAGGTCCTTGCTAAAGCAATTAGGCGAGTCTTCAAATCAAAACAAAAAATAGCAGAAATTAATGTCGCGGCAGCAAACTATGCATACAACCATATGCGTTCGAAATTTGATTCTTCAAAGTTTCCATTTAAACTAAATTGCAAAAAACCTTCGGCGGATGTACTCTTAATGCAAGGCAACCAATCCTCTGCTATGGGCAAGATTGTTGCTGGATGCCGATTCCAAACATACTACCCTATTACTCCAGCTAGTGACGATAGTGAATTTTTGGAATCAAACCAGTTAATTGACGAATCCGATGGCAAGAAAGGGTCGATAGTAGTAGTCCAGACAGAAGATGAGATAGCTGCTATTGCTATGGCAATAGGAGGGGCGCTGACAGGTGTTCGAACAGCTACTGCTACTTCTGGTCCTGGATTCTCTCTAATGGCTGAGGCTCTAGGCTGGGCGGGAATTAATGAAGTTCCTGTTGTAGTGTCATTGTACCAGAGAACAGGCCCATCAACTGGACTTCCCACTAGGCATGAGCAAGGGGATCTAATGTTTGCTATAAACGCTGGCCATGGAGAGTTTCCAAGAATTGTTTATGCTTCTGGGGATATTGAAGAAAGCTTTTACGACACTGTAAGGGTCTTCAATTTTGCGGAAACATATCAACTTCCTGTTATTCACATGCTGGATAAAGCGATAGCCAATAGCATTATGACATGCAAAGCTCTGGATCAAACTAAAATACCAATCAACAGAGGAAAGCTGTTGCTGAACTTTCCAGAGGATGGCGCAAATGACGGAAACAGGAAAGGTAATGAAACGTATGTCCCGCAGGTGTCAGGCCAGCGCTACCTTAGGTTTAAGTTAGATTCAAGCCCGATATCCCCTCGCGCTACTCTCGGAACCCAAAATACTGTTTTTTGGAATTCTGGGGATGAACATACTGAAGAAGGTCATATCACAGAAGACCCTGTCCTTCGTACTCAAATGATGAACAAGAGGATGTCAAAACTCGATATCGCGGTAAAGGAAATTCCTGATGAAGATAAGTTAGCTGTTTACGATCACTTCTTAGAAATGCATGACAAATCATATCCAGTTGTTGATATGATAATATTTAGCTGGGGCTCCACCAAAGGCGCGATACTAGATGCAATAGATCAGCTTAAAATCGATAGAAAGGAAATAAGTTTGAAGTTTGTCCAGCTAAAGCTTCTTCATCCATTCCCGACATCATTGGTTAAGAAAATAATTGGCAACGGAGGCATATTTGTTGACATTGAAATGAACTACACATCCCAGCTAGCAATGATTTTGGAACAGAATATAGGAAGAAAAGTGGATTATAGAATTGTAAAATATAACGGCAGACCGATATCATCTAGCGAGATTTATAATGCGTTATTGTGGATCCACAGTGGAGATGCTCCTAGGAGAATTATATTAGAACATGGCACTTAAACTGACTGACTATAAAACTGAGATACACAATGATTGGTGCGCAGGCTGCGGAGATTTTGGTATATTAAATGCAATTCAGATGGCACTTGCAGACATGCAAATTCCAAACCATTCAGCGGCTATATTTTCTGGCATAGGTTGTTCTGGTAAGACTCCTCACTTTATTAACACGTACGGAATCCACACCTTGCATGGTCGAGTTTTACCTTTCGCCCAAGGAGCCAAGCTATCAAACCCCAGCCTGGAGATAATTGCTGTAGGGGGAGATGGGGATGGTCTAGGAATTGGTGCTGGCCACTTTGTCAGTGCAGGAAGAAGAAATGTCGATCTCTGCTACATTGTTTTTGACAACGGTGTCTACGGATTGACAAAGGGTCAAGCATCTCCAACCCTCAAGCTAGGTCTTAAGACAAAGTCATTACCACAGCCAAACGCCAATAATTCCGTTAACCCGTTATCACTGGCACTGATATCCGGATTCACTTTTGTTGCAAGAGGCTACTCATACGAGGTAAGACATCTAAAGGAGCTAATTAAAAGGGCAGTACTCCACAGGGGTCTAGCGTTTCTAGATGTTTTACAGCCTTGCCCAACTTACAACGACATCAACACTAAAGAATGGTTCCAGGGATTAGACAATATTGATCCTGGTAGTGGAAAGCAGATACCTCGAACCTACAAACTGGAGGAAACAGGGTATGATGGAATAGTTGATAGCGACCAGGGATTGGATTCCAAAATGGCAAAAGCGATCGAAAAATCAAATGAATGGGGTGACAGAATACCAATAGGTATTTTTTACCAAAACGAGCATATTCCAACATTTGAAGACAGAATTTCAGCAAGAATTGATAACTACCTCACCTATCCTCCCTCAAAACAGCGTATTTCCGACAGGGGAAACAAAGCTCTTTCAGATATCTCTGTTATTCTAGAGGATCTCAGAACTGACAACGCCTAGAGTTTAATAAAACAATTATTTTCACGTACCATGCTCCTAATGAAGACTTTTTGGTTGGTGAGCCGTATTTTTTACTCGAAGATTTCGTTGCTCTTAATAGCCCGATAAACCGGCTTTAGGTTAAAATTAATTTTTGTAGGCTATACTAAAAAAATATGGAAGGAAAAGGTGATTTTTGGATGTCTAATCCCACTTGCTCCAGGCAGCCATCCATCTGTAAGTCCACGTGTTGAGT
>JALZGI010000093.1 GCA_030861105.1 Thermoproteota archaeon | reverse complement strand
GTCTAAACATTTCTTGGCACACTTTACGGTAATCAGGATGTCCTTGAGGAATAGTTCTAAGTTCAATCATATGACATGCTTCACGGAGGTTAATTTTTATAAAATAAGGATATCTATAGGCAAAGTTAACTACATATTGAGCCTCTTCAGGCATTTCCTTCTTAATCAATTCATATACTTCATGAGATTTGTACATACAGTCTTCGAAATCTTTGAGAATACCAAGTTCATATATCTCTTGAGGAATATCATAGCCATGTTTAGTAGATAGAAGTTGCCTTTCCATGGTAAGGATTCTATGACGATGCAAATCTCGGAACATACCAAAATTTGTAAACATCTCAAAAGTGTACTCTATCATCTCAAAGGCCCTACCTGGACGTTGCCGTCGGTTGCTACGAAATTTTGTAAATGTTTGAATTACTTTATGTCTCTCTTGCTCTGGAGCAGATTTAATATGATGAATAATTCTTTCAAGGGAATGACCTAGTGCGGAATCATACAAAATTGCAGAAGCAACCTTTACTTCAGCTTCAAAGTTATCCTCATAATTCAGCAGTTTTACATTTTGTGGACTTTTTTCTAATTTAATGCCTGCTAAAGATTGCTGGACAATTGCAGAAATTGCTCTTTTTGTATCTATTATATATCTCTGGAGAGACTGTCCATAATTGTCATTTGCTCTTCTTATAAATGCTGGAATAATTTTATCTAATTCTGTGTAAAGCTGGCTCGCCAGCAATTTTATTTCAGTCAAGTCTGATGCAAACATTGTTGATAAAAGATATTCAAATGCCCTGCCATTTCCTGTAATGCCTAGGTTTGTAAGTGTAGAGGCAGGTAATATGGCACGAAGAACATCTAATGCCTTGGCCTTAATAGTTGCTTTATACACGCGTCTTGCAGATTCAATATCTGTACTAGACTTTAGATTTCCATACAATACCTCCTGTTTTGATATAGAATCAAAAAAAAGAAAATGTTCAATAGGCTTAATTTCTTCAATGAATTTTTGCAGAGGTTGTATATTTTTGCTGTACGTGTCAAAGGCAAAATCACATGCTTGAATATATTGATCAGCATATGGCGATCCCATAATCTTTTCTTCTCTGTAATACTTGTAATGACCGTTAACTTTTTGATCAAATGCCACATAACGTGAAGATTTTTCGAGATAGGATAACCCTATTCTATGGTCCTCAATTTTTTTAGCAGCAATATTTGAAATCCATTCTACCGCAACCTGTGCCTCTCCTAGCTCAGCAACAGAATCATCTCCATAATCTAATAATATTTTTTGATAAAATTCTTCACCCCTCTTAGGATTATTAGCAAATTCGTTGAGAAATATGCGCCTCATTGTCTTGTCCGTCCTAGAATATCTAGACATCAATGCTCCTCTATCGACTTGTCTGGGGGTGATTATGGCAAAAACCGCTCTGTCAGAATTAGAAAAATGCGATTTGAGAATAGACTTTTCTTCATCAGTAAAATTGTCAAGAAAATTGTTGATATTCTTTGAAGTCATCATAAAGGAACCTTATAATTACTATAAAAAACTTTAACAAAGATCTACTAAGTCGCTGTTTCTCGTTGTTTCCCATCACTCGTTTATATTTCTAGGAAAATATCTACAAATAACGATCACAAAATTACCTCACTAAATAACATAATAATTTTGACAACCCTATCATTATATGAACAAACTTAACGTTTTACATGAGCGAATTTAAGCTCGAATTTATTGGAAAGCAGGTCAAGGATCTGTACGGCACTTTAATAGGAAAAGTAATGGGCATGATAACAGATATTGATGGTTCAATTGAATCAGTCAGTGTTGATTGTGGCACTTCTGGCCTTAAACAGTTGGCTTATGAACAACTACTAGTTCAAGGAGACTATGTGATTTTTATTCCAAGATGGAGACTGGATGCACAGAAATTGTTAAGACAAAAAAGTCTTACTCTACAAAGAATAAGAGCCTTACAGGACATTGCCACAGAGAATGATTCAATGAAAGATGATGTTGAACTAGTTTATATGAAGTATGATAAAAGACTTCACGACCTTGAAGAGAATGCAAAAAATCTTAATGGGAATTTGGAGTCAAGGTTAAAGGAACTAGAGGAAGAAAGTAATAGAATTAAAACAATACTATTTGACGCTAAACTGCAGTTTAGGAGTAATGAGATGACAGAGGAAATATACCAACAAATTAATATTTATACAAGTGAATTATTGGAACACATTAATTTGGAAAAGACTGAAATAAACAACCTGAAGACAAAGCTGTCCCAACAAACATTAGAGAATAACAATCCCTTAACTATAACGCCTAACCCTAAACTTACAGAAAACCAGCAAAATTCGGCTAAAAATGCTAAATCTGCACAACTTCAAGAAGAGGAATCTAACATAGAAAATATAGCGGTTCCACAGGACGTGACAACTGCCACTATAAATACTGAGATTAAAGGAAAAAACACTCCAGAGGTTAAAGGAAAGATAGCTAAAGATGAGGAAGTCAAGAGCTCTACTAATGAAGGAGAAGAGAATTGGCTCAATCAAGTAATTAATGAATAGATTAGAAGTGTCGTTCATCTTCTAGAACTGTGTTACTAAAGAATGTGTCAATATATTAAAATAAACAATTTAGAGTATTTACGTCGTGAAATACAGAAGCAGAACAGAAATTGTAGCAATGATTTTAGAAGCAGCCAATGGAGGAGCCACAAAGACAAAAATCATGTACAAAGCTTTTCTTAGTTATTCACAGTTGAGAGAATATCTTTCTGTTCTCATTGAGAACAATCTATTGGAGTATTTAGAAGGCTCTCAAACGTACAAGACCACAGAGAAAGGCTTAAACTTCCTAAAGATGCATAATGAAATAGACGAACTTTTACAAACTTCAAAGCAGGGAAAGTAGTCCTTTCCTATATTTTTCCAGATGTAGTTGTATACAATATTATAACCGCTACTGATGTAGTCAATACATAATAAGTCGGCCATAAATAATTACATCTATTTGAGTATTCTGTGTAGATCTAAAGCTTTCTTGACGCGAAATGATAAGTCAGGTGATGATATTTGATAAAAGATGATGTCTAGTATCGACTGCAACTTCGGTTTATCCTGATTTGTTGTGCATGATCAACTAAATAAAATCTTCAATTGCCTCTGGTCTTTC
>JALZGI010000090.1 GCA_030861105.1 Thermoproteota archaeon | reverse complement strand
GTGTTGTCCTTCTTATCGCTGATGGCGCTTTTGTCATTTGCAGGTAGCTATGATAGCAAACAACATGCGGCTGCCCAGCTGACAACCCAAAACCCCTTTCCCAATAATACAGAGTCGATCGCAAATCTTGAAAATGTTCTAGGAGATCGGAACACGCACATTATACTGAATGGTACGAACATCGCTAATCCAAACAATACTTTGCCAGACAGCATAAATATTAACATCAAAGAGGATTGTATGCAGCTACGAAATTCCGTACATATGTAATGTCCTTAATCCAGAAATGATCCAACATAAACCGTGCACAATACTCCTCTCTTTTATTTTATTTTAATTGTTTATTCCACAGTTGAATCTTCTAATGCTTGTCCATCTATTCCCACTCCCCAGGATAGCCGTCCCACACTGTCTCTTCTGCTCGCTACACCTCCCGCATTATTAGGATAAGATATTTTCCCCAGCAAAAGAGCTACTCTTCCAGAATCTGCAAACTTGGCTATCTCTTCATCTATCTGTGAAGCCATTTTTTGGTCACTTTTAATGATCATCCTTTCTGTTTCCATAATTATATAACACTTCTACCTATCTTTGCATAAATTGTCTCTCCTGGTAGGAATGGAGAAGTTTGATCTATTGACGTCGGAAGCACTAGTTTTAATACTGATGATGTGGTGCCCGGCTGCTCAATGACAGGGGCTCCTGTCCGGCAAGAATTGTACCACTTGTTGTAATTTGTGAAGTCTGGAGTGAAATTCATAGTATATAATTAATCGACATTTTTTTATCTGTGACATTTCCATATCCGTGGCCCACAGGTTCTACAGACAACATAAGATTCGCCGGTTGCACAGTCCGTCCCGAATGTTGAGATTATCATAATACCTTACCTGGATAATGAGTAATGCATTAATTGTTAATCTAATATCATTTGAAAAAGACATAATAACTCCTAGTCATCATTTCAAATCATATTTTTGGATTTGACACTGCATCATAAATCCCGAGCGACAGTCGTCCAGTTTCGTCTAGGACGTCAGATCCCCAATCTGAAAACCCAGGTGCAAATCCTGGCTGTCGCACCTGAGCTAACATATGGACTTTGGGGCCTAAATGACACTTTGAATAAACAAACAATCAAACTTGAGCCTAAGTGCTGATCCTGTATCCAGTTATCGTAACAGCCTGAAATTGTCATTGAAAGCAATTATGGACGAAACATATTCAGTGACGATTTTACATAAAGTTTACATGACGTAGATGAGTAGATGAAATTATAAGGTATCCTCCCAGCTCAGAGCTGAAGTCGACCTATTTCGACGGGATTTAGTAACTTCAACCTTTGTTGCAAGGTAGGACGAGATTGTAAAATGTTAATCCCGCTGTTAGATGTAATATTCTAATAACATTTCAATAGTTTCGTTATTATCACTTCCTGAATACCCTTCAGATCTTGTAAAGTCAAGAGGAGTTACTACTCCTATGAGTTTGTTTTTTTGCTCAGGTAATTTGTTGTTGTCTACGACAAACAGATGTCTAACGTTATTCTGGAGCATGATATCAAGTGCTTCTGATGGCGATGACCTGGACTCAATAGTAATTAGGGGAGAAGACATTATCTCTCTGGCAGTTATTTTACTTGGGTAAGCATCTTGAATACAGACCTTTCTAACCAAATCACGTTCAGTAACCAAACCTATGGGGCTGCTATTTTCATCAACCACTACTAACGAACTTACATTCTTATCCTTCATCTTCTTGGCTGCTTGTTGAACAGATGCCGATTCCCCAACAGTTATCAGCTTTTTCCTCATTAGATCATTAACAGTTATTGTCATGTTCGTATGCTGTTTTATATGTATTCGGTTAAATATAATAATTAATATAGGAGCTACTGACCTGACTGTAGTAAAGGATTCTTAGATAGTCGTGGTTTCCTTTCTAAAATACATACGGACTGATAAGTAGGATAGATCCTTTACCCGTACTTGAATAAACAAGGGGTTGAGAGTACCATTGTACTAAACACTTCTAGATGACTGAAAAGAATAGAGGATATTGGTGAGAATGTCGGGATAAAAAGAGTATCAATTAGAAATAGAAGAGAGAGGCTGTACAAAAACCCATGACCAAAGAAAGCATAATTCTCATTTGTTCTTTCGTATTGAACCTGGCACTTTCACTCGCAGATATGCCAAAGTATGAGGTCATACAGGTAATTGACATTGATGAATGTGAATGGAATTTGTCATAGGCATTATTCTGGCAAGTTACTATACCTTCCACCCCTGGAACCTAGGACAAACCCGTTCTAATTTCAAAACATTATGCATCATATACTCATTTGCCTTTGGGCAGGACAAATTATAAACCTGACAAAATTAAAATACTATATCCCCAATATATACTCAGAAACATGACCTGTGAAGCACTTGTAATAGGAAGTGTGGCGGGATTAGCTCTGACGGCTGGAGTGCTTTCATTCCAAGCATTGGCTGATAGGAAAGCAGCACGAAAACAAGAAAGAAAAAAGATAGTTGCCAACAGTATTATTGCTAAAACACGTTAAAATCTCCATTCTTTTTGTGCAACTTTAGTTCTGAATTCTTAGTCATCGCTTCTAAGCAGGACTAATTTGTCTGAGCCTGACTCAGCGCCCCATACCTCTCCAGGTAGACCGAGAATCTGGCGCACGTTTGCCTGCGGGCTAGGTATTGGAAATATTTCAAAGGTCTCTTGTGATGGATCAAATCGCACCATAGCATTTGCTCCAAAATCACTTAACCAAACCATATCCTTGTTGTCTACATAAACAGCATAGGGCATAGGATTGCTGCCGGGAATACGCCACTCTTTCCATTCTTGTGTAGCTGGATTATAAACAGCCACCTGTCCGACATTCCACTCGCTTACCCAGATACGTCCTTGTGAGTCAGGCCAAACGCGTCTTGCACCCTGATTAGGCGTTGGCGGTTCTAACACATTGGCAGTACCGGTCTCCAAATTAATGCGGGCAATATAGCTTCCAGCCAGTGATGCATAATAAACGGAGCCATTAGGAGCAGTTGCAATACCATAGGTCCTTGACCACGAGG
>JALZGI010000140.1 GCA_030861105.1 Thermoproteota archaeon | reverse complement strand
CTCCCCCTCTGGTAGGCCATTTTCTTCTAGTATTTGCTTAATTCTTCTATCAAGGTTATTTTTAAAGTCATTCGTGAGCGCAGGATGCAAATAAAGAAAGTGCCAGCTATCCTCGAAATTACTCGTGAAAACAATCAGTTTTGCTGTCCGAAGCGCAACTAAGAAACCATATGAATACCTGTAATCGTTCCATTTTAGCCTATCGTTAAGCTCCTTAAGATTAAGGGTAACGTCTCGATCAATGGCTAACCAAGCCATATAGATTAGCATAAGACCATGCACCGACGATAAATCTGTATCCCAATATACTTCTCTTTCTACTTGTTCTAGTCTGAGTTCTTCCTCTAGCTGTCGGTTCTTAGACTCAAGCTCCGTAAGCATATTCCGAAGTGACGAAATTTGCTCCTGCAATGACATCACAGTTCTCGCCATATCTCCTCTGATCCATCCTGTCAAGTTTTCCTGAAGCGTCAATTCTCGCAGCTTCCTGTGAATGGCAACTTGAATATCACGAGGATCACTCCAGAAGCTGACCACCCTATTCTGCACAATCCTGCGAAATTCATGAAGTTTATGAGGATTATCTTTCTCAATAACTTGAGTGCCGAAAAGCCTGACCTTCTTCTCCAAATATCCTTCATCAATGATAACAGCAAATAAAGGTTTTCTTCGCCTAACAGCGTACTCATACTTTAAATGGATATAACTTTTCTGGCTTTTTGGTTCGATACTTCCATACCGTCCTCCCAGCAGCAGCATAAATACATCAGATTGATCAATCCAACGTCTAATCACACGCATCTGCTCATCACCAGCAGCAAACAATTCCATCCCGGCAGGTATGTGTCCAGCAGACAAAATCGCTTCGACCGTGGTTTCGCGCTCTTCCTTTAGATCGTTATACGTGGATGAGACGAAGACTTGAAGCCTTTTCTCCTGCGCCATTACCGTCCTCCACTTCGGGAAACGTCTCCTGTGTACGTTCCCGCCCAACCCTGCTGTTTGTGACTTGATAAAATATGATAAAAAATGGTGGCCGCTATGCTGCTATAACGTGCGGATTATACCATAAGTGTTTGAAAATTCAGGGGATGGCCTCAAAACATCCTCTTGACAAATCTTATAAGACGCTTCTTCAGAAGTATTGCGACCCCTAACCTACCCTTCCATGCTGTACGATAGAAATGGAACGCTTTTCCCAGATTGGAGGTGATGCGCGATTCTTACCAAATCATACACTGCTGATGTCTTAACCGATGCACAAATTATATTTATTGCTCAACAGCTACCCTCTCCGAAAGCGACAACCGGCAGACCGGCATACAGCAATCAGGAGCTCCTGCCCGGCATTTTACGAGTCCTTCGCAGTGGATGCCGATGGCGAGATTTGAATTTGCCGGGGTATCCGGATGGGTCAACTCATTGGCGGCGACTGCGGCTCTGGCGGAAAGGGTTGCACTTTCGCAGGCTGTGGCAGCGGATTCTCAAACTGTTGGGTGAGCAAAATCCACAGGAAAAAGCAATGCGTCTCAAGCGGTTCAGTATTGACGGCACGCTCCTGCCAAGCTTTGAATTTAAAGAAAGAACCGGCTATTCAGGCAAACACTGGCGGATTGGCGTGAAGGCATCCTTGGTTGTTGATGCAACCGGACTTCCTTTAAGCGCAGTACTTGCCAGCGGCAATGCACATGACCTCTCCTTAGCAGAAGATACTCTTTCCCGCCTTCGCGGCTATGATTATTTCCACATTCCACCGGATTTAGTGGTGAAGCCCAGTCCCCTTTGCAATCTCCTTGAAATTGCTCAGTCTTATCTCCATCGTGGGTCATCAACTGCGGCCACCATCTGACCTGAGCATGACCCATGCGAGACACCGCGCGCCAGCCCCGTGAAAACCGGACCATCACCCTTGATTTCCACGATGAACCCACCTACGTTCGTCTGCTGGACGATGGGAAGGCGTTTGTCGAACTGGTGATGGCGTTCATGCTGTCCCTCGGCTTTCAGCTGAAACACAAAGCCACCTGTCGTGGGTGTGGGTGTCTGACACGTCACTCGCATGATGTGCGC
>JALZGI010000011.1 GCA_030861105.1 Thermoproteota archaeon | reverse complement strand
AAAAGGCTTTCATCTTTGGAAATTGGCTCAAAGGCTAAAGTAAGCAAACCATTGGGAAATTCGTATTACATGACGATTATTCCAAGCCTGCAGTATTACTATCTGGTGGTATAGGTGTTACTCCATTAAGAAGCATGATAAAATATGCCACAGACAAACAATACGCTATACAAAGAAGAATTTTACGACTGTCTAAACAAAAATGAGAATTTGAAGATTGTCTATACTATTACAGAAAAAGAAGACGATAACCAGATGTCTTCTGTAATTGGCGTTAATAAAGAATGGAAGGGAGAAAGAGGAAGAATAGACAAAGCAATGTTAACCAAATACCTAAATGACAATGAGATTACAAATTCAATCTTTTACATCTGTGGTCCTCCTAACATGGTCAATGCGATGAAAGAGTTGTTACAGCAAAGCCTTCAGATCCCAAAAGATCGATTAAGAATTGAGGAGTTTACAGGATACTAATAGTACTTCTCGAGGAAACAGAAGGTTTTAGCAAAATAAATCAGTTGGCAACTTGATCGCACAAGACGAGGGGTACTCCATGACCAACCAAAAGAGAATATCAGAAAACATTCTTTATATCATCCTTAAATTGTTGTAATAATTATTTTAAACTTGATTCGATGTAAAGCTGAGTTCTTGTAAGTTAATAACGATACTGGTAGGAGAACAAACTTAGCAACGACTGTAGACTCATAACCACAGCTGACTTATCATAAGGCGATATGATAAAGATATTTCATAGTTGGATGTAAATATTTTATTGTATGAGCCAAAAGCATCAAATATTGATAGCAGAATCACTCCAGACGCCAATGCATACCCAAAGTAAATGTGAGAATTTTGGTGACAGACTATGTAACTGTGGTTTCTGCCACATCGATGGATAATAAAAAACAAACTGCATAACCTCTTTGATTCTGAGTCTAAATCCTGTCTATAACGTAAATGTTTAGAATTTAGCAATTACAAAAGATTCAGCAAGAAAATACCATTTTTTATGATTTGGAGTAAATGCAGCCCCTACTTATTTTTAATGCATTATACACTTCTTGAATACTAATTAAACCGAACAAGAGACTCCTGAGGAAGGGCGATTACACAATGTCACGAATCCATTTGAGATGGTTAAATCAGAATATAAGGGATAACATTCACCAAGTAGTCATAACATGATGGCGCACTTCCCTATGGAATCTAGACAACTATTAGGCTGAGCAAATAGACTCAACCAGTGCCTTAATTGATAATAAATAAACAGCTTGCCAAAAAATATATCCCATAATGGGATAGAGTTCAACTTAGAAGGAGGAGATAATTCATATAAAATCTAATTTCGGTTTACCGATTAAAAAATAAACTTAGCAAAAAATAGATCAATAATGACTGGGTAGAATGTTCAAGTTGGGAATACAATAAGAAACACAAGAAAGAAAGGAAATCGGTAGATGACATGCAGAAGAATTATAAGCCTCTGAATACTTTTGAGCTTATTATTCGCTTTTTATTTTAAAACTGATATTTTATACTTTCACAATAAGCTAATTCTTCTAGTGTTTTTCTCTCACCTTGTGCTATAAGTTCTTTAATTGTTTTTAGAGAAAAATCTGCATTTTGTAGTATGGAGGGAGATTCAAGCTCAGTTCTAACTATTCTCGTGACTGATTTTATAACCGCCCCATAATTTTGTATCAGGGTATTATATTCTTCCTTTATTTTTTCTATATCTTTAGAATCAAGCTTTGATTGATCAACAAACATCTCAAAGGCTTCGTAAAGTCTTTCTATCAGTTGGATTTGTCTCGTTATAAGCCTTGACATTTTGATATTTTCCATATTCTTATCACAAAATAATATGTCTTTGGCTCTGCTCTCTACTTCTGCCATATTAGAAGGAAGCCTATGAATATTTCGTGTGTAGTTCTCTACAATAAAGATATTTTTATCATTTCTTGGAGATGCAGAAAGAACTTCTCTTACAGGCGTATTACTAAGTAAACTGCCATCCCATGCATATACCCCCTTTTCAACTTCAACCCATGGAAATCCGTATATTGGATATCCAGAACTTGCTAGTATGTGTTTTGCCTTGATTTCAGTTTTTGTATTATCAAATATTAGCGGTCTAGAATTCATGACATCTACTGCAGTTATTATAAGACGAAGGACTTGTGGTAGCTTTTCTTTAGTAGAAGCAAGGTTAAGCTTTTTGTAGTCTATGTATTTGTCAAGAGTTTTTGCGAGAGGCGAATGGTCATATAAGTATGTCCAGCTTCTAGGGTCTACGAAATATGAAGTTTGTTGCTGATTTTCCCCATTTTTGCCAACCGTCAGTATATCTTGCTTCGAAGGCTGCAGCCCCCTCCATCTTGGAGTAAACATTTTTGGAACACCAAATATTGCAGCGTTAGCTGAGGCTGAAGATATCTGCTTTGGCAGATATCTCTGACTTCGACTATCATAATCGATGAGATAAATATCAGGAATAATCTTATAATTGCTTTCTGCAATCTCTAACCAAAACTCTTCAAGGTCTTTCTCAGGATGATCGCTTTTACTTCCAACAATTATAGCTGCATTTACAGCTCCAATGGAGGTGCCAGCAACTATATCTATTCTTATATTCTTTTGTACTAAAGCCTTGAATACTCCACATGCAAATGCTCCTAGGGAACCTCCTCCTTGTAACACAAGTACATTTTCTGTTTGTCTTGATTCCTTATGATGAGGACGGCTTTCTTCTTTTGCTTTGAAACTCATAATGCCTGCAAATTTATTGGTATTCCTGGGAATTTACACCTTTCACTTTTAATACTATTTCAAACCCGAATAGCTTTGTTTCTGAAACATTAATCTAGAGAGGAACATATTTTTTTCATAACCGTAGTAAAAAACTAGTCAATACGATTAAGTAAGCACTAAGTGACTCTTATCATAATGCAGCCAATCCTCTAGCCAGTTAAAATATTTTAAATCCTCTTGTATCCATCTTTCAATCCAACCAAAACGTCTCAACTCGCTTTCACGAATTTGATTCTGGTTTAATTTGTTTTTTGATTTCGTTTCGTTCCTTGAGAACGTTTTCAATCTTTTCTAATTCACCTAAACACTCTACTTTTACTTCAGACTTCTCAACATATGTTCCAAATTTATAGAAGTACTTTTTGAAATCATTAATAAGAAAGACTATACTTTCATAATCTTTAATCCAAACTAATCTTGTTCTGGCTATAAGGGGCTTGCCGTAAAATATCTCCCAACCGCATACCTCAATTTTGGCCTAATTGTAGTTGATATACAGAATGGCTTTGTAAGCAAAGGTGGATCATATGATAATCTAGGAATGAATACAGCAGAGTATAGGAAAATCATTCCAAAGGTACAAGAGTTATTGAATTTTTGCAGAAGTAAGAATATCCCTATTTTTTATACAGAGGCAGTACGTGAGGCTAGTGGAATAGATCTACTGCTCAATGTACACAGAATTCTTCCTAAAACGAGGGAAGAAAGATTAAAGATCCCAATATGTGTGAGAGGAACGTGGGATGCAGAATAATTGATGAAATAAAACCGAACGAAAATGATCATATAATCATAAAAAGAAGGGATTCAGCCTTCCAAGATACAGAATTAAGGGTTTGGCTGCAAAGTGTTGGGATAAATACTCTTATATTCTGTGGGGTTGATACTTCAATTTGTGTAGAAACGTCCCTTAGAGATGGGTTTAATCTTGGATATGATGTAATACTAATTGCAGATGCCACTGCTTCTGGAACGAAGAAGCACTATGAAACCACATTAGAAAGGGTTCATGATTACTATGGTTTAGTAATGGATCTAGATAGTTTAAAGAAAATGCTCAATGTATTTGAATCAGTTAGCAAAGGAGAGATGAAGATACCACATGAGAGAATGAGCGCATTCCTTGAGAAACACAATTTATTAGATTTGAGAACAATGGAAAAAGTCAAAATCTAGTACATTCTAGGACATCATTGTACGACATTCTTCTAGATTCATACCTGGAATAACCATGCTGATGAACTAAGCAAACCAGGAAACCATTATATAAAATTTAGAGAATTTCGGCGACAGACTTTGCAACCGTGGTTATTGCTGCATTGATGGATAATTAAAACAACTGCATTATCCCTTTATAATTCTCAAGTTCTGAAAATCCTATCGTAATAGATATCTAAATTCAGCAATTACAGAATTATATCGATTTGTATCCATTATATCCAAAAGGGGACCCTCGTCTTCAAGTGTATGGAATTATGCAGCTGATTGTAAACACCTCCAACTTTTTTATTTTGTGCATTATATCCTTCTAGAACGCTAAATTAACCACAATAATGGATTGAAACCTTGTTATTATAATGTCAATTTGTGGAAGGCGTAAACAATAGGCAACATTATAATGTTAATAATAGCATATTGAATAGATGGCTTCAGAACTCCAAAGACAACAGCGTACTTTAACGAGAGAACAGTCAGTTCAAACAATCACAAATAATGACTTGACATGGATTGATATCCAGAATCCAACACGCAATGTAATGCAAGAGCTTGGGGAAAAGTATCCCTTTCACGAGTTAAGTATAGAAGACTCTCTTTCCAAGATTGAGATTCCAAAGATAGACAAATATGCTGATCATATGTTTACAACAATACATTTCCCAGTGATGAATGACAATGACGATCAGGAGACTACTACACCAACGATAATTCAACTATCCATTTTTATTGGCGCAAATTATCTAGTGACAGTGCATCAAGGACATCTTAGACCATTAAGAAATCTATTTGATAGCTGTAAGGAGGACAAAATCCAAAGAGATGAGCTAATGGGCACCTCATCATCTTCAGGATATCTTCTTCATAGTATAATTGACACTCTTGTTGATGATCTATTCCATGTGTTAAGAAGAGTAGTTGGTAATTTACATGATATCGAAGATGATGTGTTTAACGAACAATTGGCAATTGCTGAAGAAATATCAATCTTGCGAAGACAGATAATGGTATTGCGACGAGCTGTCATACAATTAAGGAGGATTTTGATAGATTTGTCGGCCGCGATACAAAAATACTCAGCAGAGGATTTGACATTGTATTATGATGATGTCAAAGATCATGTGGATAAGGCATTTGAAACACTTGAAGAATCAAAAGAAACTATTGAAATCTATAAAGATACAGATAATATGATGAGTACAGAAAAGACTAACAGAATTCTTTCTGTATTAACTATTCTATTTACCTTGTCGATACCAGTTACTGTAATTGGCGCAATCTATGGAATGAATATTCATTTACCAGGCGGAATTGATGAGCAAGGAACATGGAACTTTCTTGGAATTTATACTACCTTTCTAATTTGCATAATGATGACAGTAGCTACTGTAGTATTTATGATATGGCTATTTAGAAGACTTGGCTGGATTAGAATTGGTAATCGATGAGTATGACGACCACTAGAATAAAAGTGATAATAACATATGGTTGTAATTAAAGGCAGAATCATTGCCAAACCCCAAGAAGGAACAAGACACATCCACAGAAAAAGAAATGATAAAAAGAGCAGCGTACTTGGACCCCTCATACGAGGAAAGGCTGGCGGAAGGCTTAAGTACATTTGTGGTAGTTGCTCTTACCTCCTTGCGTATAATGTTTCTCGAAAGGAAATATCTGTAGATGCTGTGTTCCAGTGTCCGAATTGCAATAAGTATAATGAATTCTGATATAGAAACCCACACCTCTAGGAACTTTTATTGATCGATTTATATCAATATTACAACGGTCAATTCCCCCTCTTCCACCCATTCAATCATGATGAAAATAGGTCATCGATTCTGATAATTACAAATCAATATCTGAAGAATAGAAGATTCCTTTGTTTAGAATGTCTTCTACCAACACACAAGTAGCAAAGAAGGATGAAAGAACAGTTGAAGAAGTCTTGATAGACTCTGATCAGGTAATGGTACTGCACAGTTCCATAGGATTTGTGAATATCGCAAATAGAAGGGGGTAGCCTAGTTCTACCAAAATACAGAAATGATTCCAAATCCCCTATCAAACCTCAAGAAACGGACATGTTGATAATACAATCAATCTTGGAGAATGAACACGAGAAAAGATTTTGCATAAGGGTTTGGCAAACCAATATACTCGTTTATACTTTATGAAAAGTAAAAAGAGTAACACTAGCATTGGAGAATAAAGATTATCCTATTCTAATGGTATCATTTGATATACCAGGCAATCATGAACATTTGTTATGAACAAAATACTCCCAGTTATCAGAAAGCGCATATAGAAATTCAGAGGGATTAAGATTAATCAACTATTTTATTTATTGTGAATCTGAGGGTTATTGCTACCATAGTTTCTTGGTCTTGCAATTTGTACTTGAGAATTACATTGAGGGCATTTTGTATAAAATTTGTCGTCTTCGGGTTGTCTTGTAAACTGGAAAACTCTCTTACAATTATGGCAACGAAGTTCAACCATGGTTTCTATAATATTGTATACGGTATTATATTTTAATAGTAACAATAGAAGGAGCAAAAATATACTTTAGGATATCTATTAAATCAATTAGTAAGCCCTTGCGAAAGTAACTATACATATTTAATAATATAATAAGGAGTTGTATAAGCAAGTAACGTGGTTGTAACAATGTATTCGAAGATTCTTGTTCCATATGATGGGTCCAAATATGCAGAAAAGGCACTTAATAAGGCTGTGAACCTGGCGAAATTAATAAGGGGTTCAGAGATAATTATATTAAATGTGATAGAGGAAATTCTAACACCTCCGGTAGTATTTCCATCAAGTGTTCGGCATTATAAGACAGGCGATGTTACAACACTATCAACATATTTTAGAGATCTGCAGACAGACATGCGATATAAAATGATAAACACACTAGAAAAGATAAAGCAGAAATACGACAACACAGTTAAAATTAGAAAAGAGGTTCTTGTTGGTCCACCTGCAGATAAGATTGTGGAGTTTGCAAATAAGCAAAATGTGGACCTCATTGTTATGGGTAGTAGGGGTGTAAAAGGGATTTCTAGGTGGTTAATGGGAAGTGTTTCCAGAAATGTTTCAGAAAGGGCAAAATGTACAGTCATGATAGTGAGATAGTAACCACTACGAACCAACCGATATACTAAGAATTATACACATAACGAAAAGACTACTATTATCTTTATATTCGATAGGGCTTTCAAAGAAAAATTTGGGATAATTTCCAAAAGGACGACCAGATAAGGTTAGGTAGAAAGAGCAAGGCTTCATACATAATGAAAACAAAGGCGGTTCGAAGTTAGCGTTACATTTTGACACTCTGGATCAAGGTACTGACGCATTTATGCATTGGCTAGGATCAAACAATAAAATGTCTTCCAAAGAAAGTCCGATTATCTTGAAGCAATTCGAATGCAATAAACATATCGTCCTATATGATAACACCCTGGATAATGAGGTAATTGTTGAAACGCATGAAGGGATTCCATTTTGCAAGAGTTGTAATACAGATGATTGCGGCCATGTAGGCTTCACCATATTACTTGATCAGAAATATGAAAACGATGGTTCCATATTAGACTGACCATTTGTTTATTACCTAAGTTTAATCTACCTATACAAGTGTGTATAAGGTGATAAAAGCAAGACATTCAAAAATTCTTGTGGCGGTTGATGGCTCTAAAGAAGCAATAAATGCAGCAAGATATGCAATAGGGTTGGCTAAAAAGGATAACGCACACCTAATAGCATTAACAGCTATGAATCTTCCCTCTTTGTATGGTTGGTCTCCTGCACAATCCCCATATACATGGCAGAAAAAATATACAAAAGAAAGAAAAAAATGGTTTGAAGAGATCGAAAAGCTTGCAAAAAGAAACAATGTAAAGATACGAACTGAAATAGTGGAAAGCACTATCTCTGCACAAGGAACTATAGTAAAATATGCTGAAAAACAAAATGTTGATGTAATTTGTCGTTGGAACTAGAGGGATGAGCGGATTTGCAAGGCAGCTCCTTGGGAGTACTGCTTTAGGAGTTGTGACTCATGCTCATTGTACAGTTATAGTGGTCAAGTAGCTTTTGCGACATTGCATACCTCAAAACTAGGATCGACTAATGTATGAAGATCTTTTTTCAATTACCCCTTAGAGTTTAACTTGATCAATATCCAAAGTGGGCGATCATCTTAATAGGTGTCATGTTAATTGGATACTGAGAAATCATGATAAAATTACAAGAATATGATATTAATCCTGCACTTATTGTGATTGATATGCAGAATGGATTTGTTAGCAAAGGTGGGTCATACGATTTACTAGGTATGAATATCCATCCCTATCAGAAGGTCATACCAAAGATCCAGCAATTAATTAATATATGTAGGTCAGCTAATATTCCTATCTTTTACACACAAGCTATTCGCGAACCATCTGGGATTGATCTCTTAACACATGCTCATAAAATTCTTCCAAAATCAAGAGAAGAAAGGATAAAGAAGAAACCTATATGTGTAAGGGGAACATGGGACGCAGAAATAGTAGACGATCTAGCACCCGATGAAAGAAATGACCATATCATAATAAAAAGAAGAGATTCAGCATTCCTTAATACCGAAATTGAGGTCTGGCTCAGAAGTGTTGGAGTAGATACACTAATCTTTTGTGGTATAGATACTTCCATATGTGTTGAGTCCTCTCTTCGTGACGCATTTAATATTGGATATGATGTTATTCTTATTTCTGATGCTACAGCATCAAATAACGAGAAGCACTATGAATCTACAATAGAACATGTGAAGGAATACTACGGTTTGGTAATGAGTATTAACGATTTCAGCAAATTCCTTACACAACAACAACCACATACCATTATAGAACGTCTCTAGAATACTAGTGATCTTGGCGGAAAAAACCGCATCCATAAACTTTAACAATTATGAAAAAACGGCAAGCATTTCCTATTTTTGCTCCCTGCATCCTAACGAGAGAGGAGTAGTAATCGTTTTGTCAATGGAGGAAAACTTACTCAGTGATGAACAGCGTTTAGAACTTCTTGAATCTACGTTGGTTCCTGAGGGTTCTCAAGAATCTAAGAGAACACACACTAGCTTAGAAAAATATGTAAATCCTGTTGTACTGGAGCAAATACGAGATCCAGAATTAGTAACCATGCAAAATAAGACTCTAACTATTGTATTTTGGGATATAAGTGGATTTTCTATTTTGTGTGAGAAGCTCAAGTTTCACAAAGAGTTGATTGTAGAACTTCTAAGAGAATATTTCTCAGAGGCAGCGCTCATAATCCGAAAATATGAGGGAGTACTTGACAAGTTCATGGGTGATGGAATAATGGCTTTTTTTGGTTATAAAGACACTGATATTAATGATAATGGAAAAAAAGGTGCAGTTAATGCAATTAAAGCGGCTATAGAGCTCAGGGACTTTTTTGACGATATGAAATTAGAATGGATTAATCTTTGGATAACAAAGACTAGACAGCAAGAAATATCTACTGATCTAAGGTGTGGAATGAATATTGGGAATGTATTGGTGGGACTCATACTAACAGAAGTGAGAGATCAATTTACGACAGTAGGTAGCAATGTAAATTTAGCTAGCAGACTAGAGTCTGTTGCTAACAAAGACCAAATAATCGTATCACCATTTACAAAGATAAGGATTGAAGATCAATTTAATCTTAGGACGATACCTATACAAAGTCCAATAAAGGGATTTGAAAATATATCAGAATGTTATGAGGTAATAGACAAAAAAACAAACCTAACCCCTTAAATGTCCGTGGGACATTTGATTGGCTGTACCATTTATTAGTGTGCTAAGTAATAGAAGACAGCAGCTGCTGAGGCAGTTGACAAAGACCAACACTTACAATAAAGAGAACAAAACATCAATGTATATTAATATATGTTCACACTGCCTATGATAAAGAAGATTGTAACTTACTAAGACATATAATCCTGCATTGAGTAAATGATACGATGACAGTTGCCTGTTTCTTTAAAGAGCCGATTTTTTTTATGGAGAACCAAAATCTAAACTCATACTAGTTATATTCCTACTATTTTCAGTCATAGGATCAATAACCTCAGCATGTAAACACTTAGTAAACAAGATTTCAGCATTATTAACAGTAGGGAAAGGTTTGGATAAATGGGTAAACTGACTACTACATTTTCTGGCAACAGAAGATGTAGAGAAATAAATGTGATTGCCGCACCCTTTTTTAATTAACAACTTTTTTATCAGAGGAGTTAGATCAGGCCAAGATTACTTTGGATGTAGTCGCTTTTTATATAACATACTTCTAATGTTAGATGCTAACATTGCCCCCTAGCGATTACATTAACTCTCATTCTCTCCCTGAGATTACTAAGGTAATTAATGGCTCAGAAAATGTAATGGCTGCAATATTACAATTCTTATCCAATACAAAGAATGTAATATATTCTTGTGGCGACTATAGAGGGCCGTCGATAGCTATTGAAGTACAAGAATATAGGAAGTTAATATCTAACCTTAGAAGCAGAGGTATTAATCTAAAATACATAACTGAGATTACAAGCGAAAATATCCATTACTGCAAAGAGCTAAGAAATCTAGGGTATGAGATTCGCCATCTAGATGGAATTAAAGCAAATTTTTCAATCAATGAGACAGAGTATGTAGCTTCCACAACGGTACAGGAATCACAGCCGGTACCCCAGGTTATCTATAGCAATATCAAGGACATTGTAATTCAGCAGAAATACGTATTTGATAGTCTTTGGAATAAGGCTATTCCAGCTGAACGGAAGATAAGAGAAATTGAAGAAAATATAGAACCAGAATTTTTTGAAACTATTACAGACCACAGAATAGCAAGTCAAATACTTGTTGACTTAGCAAAATCTGTTAAAAAAGAAGCCCTATTCCTTCTCCCAAATGATAAATCTATGATACGAATAGACAAGTTAGGAATAGTCGATTATCTAGTAAAAGCCTCAAAAGAAAGTGAGGCCATCATTATAAGGATTGTATGCCCTTTATCAGATCAAAACTCAGAGATTATAAAGAAGATAATTGAAAATGCTCCACGTATCAAAGTTGTAAATGGTACTGATTCACCATATGGAATGTACGTAGTAGACAATGAAAAGGCATTGAGAGTAGAGCTCAAGGAACCATCAGCTGAGACATTTTCAGAAGCAATAGGCTTTGCCGTTTACTCTAATCGCCCAAGTACTGTTGAATTCTTTAAATCAGTATTCGAATTGCTTTGGAAAGAACGTATGCTAAATGAGGAACTAAAGAGAGCCGATAAAATACAAAAGGAATTTATTAATATAGCCGCTCATGAGTTAAAAACACCTACTCAAGCTATCCTTGGCTTTACTGGTTTATTGAAGCATTATCCAGAAAGAAGAGATGAGGTAATAGAAGTAATAAGTAGAAATGCAGTCAGATTGCAGACACTCATTACTAATATATTGGATGTTACAAAAATTGAGAGCCAGAACTTAAAATTAAACACAGAAATATTCAGCATTTCTGATTTAATATCAGTTATCGTCGAAGATTATAAGGAGAGAATTAAAGGTAAGAAGACTAACTTTGAATTGGTCTATAATTATAAAGACAATAATGATCCCATTCTTGTAGAAGCAGATAAAGAGAGATTCATCCAAGTCATGTCTAATCTTCTGAGCAATTCGCTTCAATTTACAAAGGAAGGTCATATTACGATTGACTTAGGATTGACTATTGATGACAAAAAGAGAAGGGAAGTTATTGTAACTGTTAGTGACACAGGGAGTGGAATGGACCCTGAAATTATGCCAAGACTATTTACAAGATTTGCCTCAAAATCATTTCAGGGAACTGGTTTAGGACTATATATTTCCAAAAGTATTATAGAAGCCCATGGAGGGAGAATATGGTCTGAAAATAACCAAGATGGAAAGGGAGCACGGATTAGTTTTACTTTACCAGTAAAAATAAATGGTTAAGTAAGAGAGGAAAAAGAGGAATTGAGGTCGCAGGGTAATGGATAAGAAGGAAAGAAGAAGAATATTGGCTGTTGACGACGAACCTGACCTTACGATGCTCTGTAAGATGGCATTAGAACATTATGGATTTGAGGTCAACACGTTTAATGATCCGCAGGAAGCATTATCAAAATATGAGCCTGGTTCTTATGATTTGGTTATTCTTGATATAAAAATGCCAAAGATGGATGGCTTTAAATTATATCATGAAATAAAAAAGAAAGATAACAACGCTAATGTTTGTTTTCTTACAGCAAGTGAGCTATATTATGAGGAGTTCAGAAAGAAAGAATATTGTGCTCTGGACAAAAATCTGTTTATTCGAAAGCCAATAGATAACGAAGAGCTGGTAAGAGAAATACAGAAAATGATCAAGAAATAGGACTGTGGTCAATCCAGTATTAAGGAAGAGAAGAGGAAAATAAAAAAAGTATGCCTCAGCTCGGCTGCTTTTGGACTGAGTCGCCATTGTGTTGTTTTTCTTCTTCTCTTCTTATTCTAATGTCCTTCCAACGAAGACTTTTTCTCCTGATGAAGTAAACAAAAAAGGAGAGAAGGAGGTTAGTTACTATCCTTGCTGTGCTTTTTGTTACTTGTATTTTAGTCAGCTTTGGATTTGACCCTTTTTCTTCCCTTATTACTTGCTGCCTTTCTTTCCTGCCTTTGTTTTTTTGCTGGATTTCTTCTTAGTCGCCATTATATCCTGATCTTTTATGTATATACTATTATTAATGATTTTCTTATTTTATCAGTTCTTAACTAGCCCTCATTTTCTGGTGGCCCACATCTGTCAGAGGACGCCGATCCACAAGACTTTAACTTCTTACCAACAATAAATATTTGTGGGTATCTTTAGATGGCTGCCAGCGTTCTCCGGCGCAGTAACGGGCTCCGATTCTTCTGCTTTTTTATATATTGTTTGTTACAAGATCTTTACCTAGAATATTAAGGAGAAAGATCGTAATAGAGGAATCAAGATAGGGAACGAAGGTTCTTGGCTATCCCTGGTATGCCTTTGTCTCCCCAGAGACTCATCACATACGTCTATCCTCTATTAGTGTATTCGATGCAAGAAACATTCTGAGCTGATTATAAAAAAATTCGACATTAACGAACATAGATTTTTGGTGATTTATGCATCGCCATATTTCTATTGACTGTCTTGGCTTTCGTTTTGATTTTGTTTTTATCCTTTTTCTTGTAACTTTGTCCTTTAGCACCTTTGGGCTTGGCTGTCCCTTTCTTGGCACCAAATGTCCTCTTTATAGCCATAGATCGGGTATCATTAGCTCCGATAGTATTAAAATGTAAACAATATTGTTCTATCGGATCGAGTCAAGTTTGTGGATAAATTGCTTAAGCAATTTTATCATATAAGAATGAGCACCAAATCTGAATTTATAAAAGTATATAATAAAATACAGGAGAACTAGCGGCAATTAAGACTGTAAGCTGCAGAAATAATCTTAAAGATGTACATCCTTCAATCGAGATATGTTGGACGAAAATATGAAAGGGTCCCTAAATCGGCTTATTGATCGGACAACAGTTTCCTTTCATACCGTTATGTCTTCTTTACGAATAGATAAGGCCTACTTTCACATTCAGAATGAGCCAGATTACGCACTAGGATTAGCTCACGGAATGATCTTAACTGGTTTTATGTCTGAGTTTAAAGATCATAACAAAAGAGAACCTAATCAAGAAGAGATGATAGAAATGAGCAAGGTTCTTTTCAATAGAACCAAGGAATTAAGAGAAGCCATATTCAAGAGTGAATAAGATTAAATATTTAAACAAGATAGGCCAAAGAGAAATCCTAGGCAAAAATATCCCCTTTTTGCACATGGTCAATAGTCATATGCCAGGAAATAGTCACAGACAGTATACCATCTGATTCCGTTGTAATGAGACATGCCAAATGAATAGAGCCTCATAAGATGGGTTCTAGACAAAAATTTGATTGAGCCCTGATATGACTTGCAAAATCCAAATAGCATGCAGCGACAGTTGTAGAATTAGTAGATCATTTCTTTTGCCAATACTATTAATAGTGCATAAGCAAATAGGGTGCATGAGGAACAACAACAATAATGTTACAAACTCATTACTACAAAGATATGTTATTGCAGGCATATTGTTTGTTATTTTCATACAATCCTTCATAGGTTTAGTTTTCGCAGAGGCTTTTGCCACATCAAATAGGACTTCAGATGCAGTCACAAATGCAAACAAAGTCTCAATGGTATCCTCAGGAGATGAAGGCTATTTGTTTGTACCAGACTCAATACAAGTCAAGGTTGGCGATACCGTCACATGGACAAATGATGATGACACTTTGCATACAGTAACATCTGGCTCAGGGACCGATGAGAACATGGGAGCTTTGTTTGACTCTGGAATGATGGGAAAAGGAAAAACATTTGAACATATATTCACAGCTGCAGGAGAGTATCCTTATTTCTGTATAGTACATCCTGATATGATAGGCAAAGTTTTTGTAACCTAGCTAATGATATAACAAGCTTGTTTGTAGCCTATTTAGGAGCAGTATTAGCGAAACGAAGATGAAAGCCAGTAGAATAGTTATACCAGTTAATGTTGCAAATTTACACAACTCTATTGCCATTTGTATAATAAGTAACGTTCTAGTGTACTAACATTAATCTATTCAAAGTAAGCTATTCTTATGTGAAATGACTTAATTATGATGAATATGACTTTGTTTTATGATAAAGATTTTGGATGCCTGCCCTGGTTATGGGGGCCACTAAGTGAACAAGAGACAAAGGAATTCTTAACGACTAAAGTTCTAAATGTACATCTTGGGACAGTAGATGAGAAAGGTTATGCAAACATTCATCCTACATGGTATTATTATGATCCTTTAAAAGAAAAGATCTACGTCATGACAGGAAAACAGTCTAAAAAGCTAGAAAATCTTGGAAAGAATGAATTAATTTACTATTGCATTGATGACCCAAACTCTCCATATAAAGGAGTGAGAGGCAAAGAGAGTGTGAGGATATATGAAGACGTAAACCTTCAGGTGGATATCGCCCAGAAAATAGCCCTTAAATATTTAGGAACACATGAATTTGTAGAAAGAACAAAGGATGGTCAGGGAATTGTTCTAGAGATTAGTCCAAAATATTATTCAACTTGGGATCATGGTAAGCAGAAGACAAACCTCTGATACAAAATTTCTAATTGCTCTTAAATATTAACATTGACTTTTTCCACATAAGACCACCTAGAATTCCAACCCAAATAAAATAAATTATCATGGAGATACCATATTCAGTAGTAGCATATCCAAAACCTAGATAAGCTACTTCTAGGCTAGCATAAATGGTGACAGCACTTATAACAACTCCTGCTCCACCAATCCATCTACTAAGAAGCTTGCTCTTTACAATTGCAACACCAAACATTATTGCAACTAACCCTTGAAGAATACGAAAGATAGTATTGGTGCCATATTCAATAAATCTAATTCCTTCTGCAACTCTAAAGGTAATGGCCTTATCTTCAGAAGGAGCAGCAACCCAAGAATTTACTGCCATCTTCTGAGCAATTCCATCTACAGCCTGAAGAATGGCAAAGGCACTGGCTGTCATTATAGCAAGTGCAAGGCCGATCCATGCTAGTACGGAAGCCATGCTTGGTTCTGATTGCACAAGCAAGCGGTAGAGAGCCACAAATCCTCCAGCAAAAACCATTATTACGCCTGCAAATTGGCCAATATGAACAGCTATCCATGAATCATCGCTGGCATATTCTGCAAATACAAGAGGATGGTTAGATGGATCTTCTGTTGAGGGATGAAATGCAGTAGACACAATTGCTATAACCATACCTGCAAGAAATGCAATTGACCCAATCCTAAGCAAAGGACGCTGAAATTGAAGCTGAGGTTGAGCTTGAGTCATGCTAAGATAGATATCATTATGATCCCACTTAATTAAAAATGAACCCCATTAGAGAACCGATACCACAGTGGGGCCAGTAGGATTTGAATCCTGCTGGTAAGTGGGTTCAGCTACATCATTCAGCTAAGAAAACATTCCAAAGATAGTTAGGCCAAATATATGCAGTTATTATTACTTCCTTTTTTAATTGAGCTGAAGACTTCCACTACCAGTTGCCCTATTTGTCCAAGTTAAGAATTTTGCTTACATCTTTCTGACTGGATTGGCGGTAAAAAAAGCATCTTATTTGTATTTTGAATCTGACTTTTCAATACCTCCAAATTATAGTTAAGTCAAGTTCTTTGGATTCTAGATGATTTGCATTTCTTTATAGCAACAACAAATAAAATAACCAATGAAAGCAAGGCTCCTGCAAAAATAGATGAGGTTAATCACAGATCCAATATCTTAGAGAGAAATTTCTCAAATTCACGGTCAGTCATGTCTTTTTTCGCTTTGAATAATGATTCAGCATCTGCTCCTGCCAGATACCTCCACTGTGGCTCTTCTGTCATAGCAACTTTCAAAAAGCTTTTTCATGATAGTTATCGTAATAGATTTTGTTAAATAAAACTGTAAAATTATAATAATCGTTGTCTTCTATGTTGTAAATCCAAAAACTCGCTACTTATAATCCAAGAAAAGTTAATATTTCTATTCTTGACTAAAAATGATTACACAGGTGAGCTTTGATGTCCGCAGGAAATAATCAAGGCCAACAGGTTCCAATTCTTATTTTAAAAGAAGGGACTACTGAAACAAAAGATAAAGATGCTAAAAGAAACAATATTACTGCTGCCAAAGTAGTTGCAGAGTTAGTTAGAACAAGCTTAGGTCCTAGGGGTATGGACAAAATGCTTGTGGACTCAATAGGTGATATTACAATTACCAACGACGGCGCAACAATTCTCAAAGAGATTGACGTACAGCATCCAGCAGCTAAAATGATGGTTGAAGTTGCCAAATCTGTTGACAATGAAGTAGGTGATGGAACCACCTCTTCTGTAGTGCTGGCAGGGGCGTTAATAGAAAAAGCTGAAGAACTTATAGATAAGGAGGTTCACGCAACTGTAATTGCAGATGGCTACCAAAAGGCTTCAGAGAGAGCTTTAGATATTCTAAAAAAAGATATTGCTATCAAGTCAAATCCAGAAGACAAGACATTACTTAACAAAATTGCAATAACATCTATGGCATCTAAACTAGTTGCAAATGATGCACAGATACTATCTAATGTTGTAGTTGATGCAGTTCTATCGGTAGCAGAGAAGCTGAAAGAAGATGGAGAAGATAGAATTAAAATTGACATAGATAACATCAAAGTAGAAAAGAAAGCTGGTGCCTCAATTCATGATACACAATTAATCTGTGGAATAATTTTGGACAAAGAAATAGTGCATGCTACAATGCCAAAGAAGATAGATGGTGCAAAAATAGCCTTATTGAATTGTCCATTAGAAATCGAAAAGACAGAGATGAGTGCTGAAATTCGCATCAACCAACCTCAGCAGATGCAAAGATTCTTGGATGAAGAAAATAGGATGCTCAAGTCTATGGTCGATAAAATAAAGTCCTCTGGAGCGAATGTTGTATTATGCCAAAAAGGAATAGATGACATGGCACAGCATTATTTGGCCAAAGAAGGAATTGTTGCAGTAAGAAGAATTAAGGAAAGTGATATGACCAAACTATCAAAAGCAACAGGTGCAAGAATCATTACAAATATCGATGAGTTATCTAGTACTGACTTAGGTTCAGCAGATTTGGTTGAAGAACGGAAAGTAGAGACAGATAAATGGGTTTTTGTAGAAGGTTGTAAGAATCCAAATGCACTATCTATTCTAGTTCGGGGTGGATCCCAGAGAATAGTTGATGAAGCAGAAAGGTCAGTTCACGATGCAATAATGACTGTAAAGGATGTTGTGGAATATCCATATGTAATTGTGGGAGGAGGAGCATCTGAAATTGTGGTATCCCAGCAAGTAAGGGAGTGGTCTAGTTCACTGTCAGGTCGTGAACAATTAGCCGGAGAGAAATTTGCAGATGCGCTTGAATCAATTCCTTTAGTATTAGCGGAAAATGCAGGAATGGACATAATAGATACACAAGTACAGCTGCGTGCTAAAAGCAGTAGTAGTAGAAAAGTAAGATTCGGTGTGGATGTGCTAGAAGGTAAAGTAGCCGATTTGGCTTCTAGAAATATCTATGAGCCATTGCTAGTAAAGGAGCAGATCATCAAGTCTGCAACAGAAACAGCCTCTCTGATACTTCGTATTGATAACGTCATAGCTGCTTCTAAATCTAAGAGTGCTGGAGCACCACAACCAGGAGCAGGTGCTGGTGGTTATGGCGGATACGGAGGAGCTGGAGGCTATGGTGGCTACGAAGACATGGAATAGTAGTAGTACAAATCGCATATCTACAAAAAAATAAACATCTTTTTTATTGAATAAAGACAGAGAATATCTGAGTTATCGTATCCAGGCCTGAAGATTCATTAACCATATTTCAGAAATAATTTGTTTGCCATTCCATTTCCCATCAGTTAGGAAGAGTCAGCCTAGTCCCCTATTCTGGCTAGATCAATGGCTTAGTCTTTTACCTACCTAACACTTTCTGTCGTTGCTTTTTCTTTTGGTTTTAACTCGACCACTGTAGTATTATCACAGTGGGGGCAGTGGGATTTGAAGCCTGCTGGTAAGTGAGTTCAGCTACATCATTCAGCTGCTATCTAATTCCTTAACAAATGAGTAAGGTTTTCCTGGAGAATATGCAAAGGAGGCACTATCTGGAGGTGCAGATAATTCCCAGTGAAACAATATTGTTATACTATCTATCCAACTAATCCTTCTCAGGTCTTAACCGCTTGTCATCCTTGGGGATAAGTTTAGGTCTATTTACAACACTCCTACTTGCTTCTATTTTACCATTATCCATTGGAAATGATTATCTTTCTAGCACACAAGGAATTGTCTTATTCTTCCAGGGTGGTTCTTCATTACAAACAGCACATTCACAAGAACAAGACGAAGAGACAGGTAGGATAGAAGATGAAAATGAGGAAGAGAGTCAACCCGACAATGACGAAAATAGTGAAGAAGGTGATGAGGAAGAAGATAGTGGGCAGACGGAATTCACAGGTATATGCTGTAGTTGGGATGAAAGACTTTCTGATGGGGTATTGATGTATAGGATAATTGAAAGAGTTGATGAAGATAATGAAGAGGAAGAAGTAGATGATGATAATCAGGATGAGGAAGAATTTAGTATTGACGACCTCTCAATCAGTGATTCTGACCAGAGAAGAGCAGTAACAGATGTTGTTAATGAATGGAATACAAGAATTCCTAACTTAAGACTGGTAAACGAAGATTCTAATGTTGACACAGATATAGAGGTGCAGTTAGTAGACGAATTGGGAGGCATGGCTGCAGGGGCTACTCTCCTAAGATTTGACGAAGATGGTTTTATAAACAAAGCAACAATATAGTTACCAAAGGCGATGTTTTTCATTGAGAGTAACTCCCAAGTTTTAGCCGTTCAATATGACCCTCAGAAACTAAAAGAAATCGCAACACATGAGCTGGGACATGCACTTGGACTTGAGCATGCTGATTTTGATTCCGACTTGATGAGTGAGAGTCTTGACAGTGGCGAAGCAGTAAGCATAACTAATTGCCATGTTGACGGGGTATTGCAAGCCAATCAATGGAAATTTATAAGCAACAATAATGAACCAGATAATCCTAATGAAGACGAAGTTAGCCGCTAGCCCATGGTATTTTCTGATAATTAATTATTGGAAATCAGAAGACCGAAGAAGATAAGAAAAGACAGAGGCAAGAAGAATAGAAATTTCCGTACAATAGCATAAAATGTCTAGAAAAGATCCGTCTGCTACTATAAAATAATAATTATTGTACAAGTTTGAAAACCTGAATGCGACTATTTCCAGTGTCCGCTACATAAACAAGCCCTGTATTTGAATAGGGATCTACACCAACACCCTCAGGTCTATTGAATTGACCGTCCTCACTACCCTGCGAACCAATAGCTGTAATGAATGTGCCATCACTTGTAAATATTTGAATCCGGTCATTGTCTCTGTCTGTTACATAAATATTATCGTTTGAATCAACAGCAAGACCAGCAGGCCCCATAAACTGTCCAACTTCACTCCCTGAAGTTCCCCATTTTGTTATAAACTGACCGTCCTTGCTGAATTTCTGAATGCGATCATTGCCAAAATCTGCAACATAAATATTATCATTTGAATCAACAACGATACTTTCAACTGCTGAAAGCTGTCCATCAGCTTCACCTTCGGAGCCCCATTTCATAATAAACTGACCATCATTTGTAAATTTTTGGACATTTGCAAGGTCTCTATCAGTTACATACACATTACCTTCAGAATCCACTGCAGCTACATGAGGATGCAAAAATTGTCCATCTCCTTCTCCTTCTGTTCCCCATTTTGTTACAAAATTGCCATTGTGATCAAATTTCTGAACACGAAAATTGGATTGGTCGACTAAGTAAATATTTCCGTTGCGGTCTACAGATAGGGCTGAAGCCTTATCTATTTGTCCATCTCCTTCTCCTTCGGTTCCCCAACTTGTGATAAATTCCCCATTGCTGTCAAATACTTGGATTCGATTATTATCATAATCCGCAACGTACACGAAATTCCTGAAAGGATCGACATCATTTTGTCCGTTAAACTGACCTGGTCCAGAGCCTTCTGAACCCCATTTTGTTACAAATTCATATTGTTGCTGTTGCTGTGCGTTCACAGAGATTGTACTTATCATCAAAATCGCAACAATAGACAAATATGCTAGATCTACTGCTGATATCAAAACAATTTTTTGTTTCACAAGTCTAACCCCTACATTTCCGTAATTTAAAGAAAGAACAAGAAAGAACAATATTGGTATGTATTGCATCAGTAACTCCCCCTACTAATTGAATTGCTATGCTACCACTTGACAAATCTGCAATAAACCCCATACCTGTTGCACCAAATACAAATCCTACATATCTCCAAAATGCTACAGTGAGACTCCATTGTTAATGGTTATAACTCACATATGATCTACACTTCTTCCCTTAGGCTCTCTTCCACCTGTTCAATAGCTGATATTGCATGTGAATCAAAAAGGGTGGGTGGGTGTTTATGGGCTGTCTAAACTGCTATTCTTGCTTTTCTGAGTCTACCTCAAGTTCTTTGATTTCAAATCCTTGGTTATTGATAGAATTCACCACTGCAGATATTTTTTGCATAGCCTGTGACGTATCGCGTATAGATCCAGTATTGAGTTCAAGCTCAACTTCTTTTGCTCTTAAGCCCTGTTCTTTCATCGAATTAAATACGGATGAAATCTTTTGGGCAAACTGAGATCCACCTCCATTATTTGATCCAACATCCATTTCAGTACTAAACTCCCTTGAATCAAGTCCTTGTTCCTTAACTGAATCCAGTATTGGAGATATTTTTTTCGATATTTGCGATGCATCAACTGATCCTGTTTTAAATTCAATTTCTATTTTCATGGCAGCTCTACTATACACTATGATATATAGCAGTACAGTATACGTTGCAAGACTAAGCAATCATTTTAGATTAGTGATCTACTGCTGCTAAAATAGAACTATAAATTCAATATAGATCTATAATGTAATCTCTACTGATAGTACAGCAAAATGTTGTTGGTAATAAAGATTAAAAAACATAAATCGCACAGCCAAACCAGGAAAAAACAGAGGTAGACAGAATTTACATTCTTACTAAAATTATCATGTATAACCTATTTAGGCATAGATGTGTCTGCAAGATTATGATTAACAATATCAAGATCTTATTATTTGTGGGGGCCATTCTATTAACATCAGCAATAATTACGACCTCTCCAGCACAGGCAGAAACAGGAAAAGGAAAGGATATTTTCAAGGTCATCATGACAATATTTGGAGCGGATAAATCAAAAGGTGACGTAGTTGCACTAGTGACAGTAAACAGTGGAGAAGCATCAAAAGTTAAGTTCTTGGATACCAATGCATTATCAAGTTCTACTCTTTCTACTTCAGCTCCTTCTGCTACAAATCCTGCGGCTGGCTTGGACATTATAGAGTATGTTGCAACATTTCCAAATTTAACTGTAAATGCAGGAGATGAGTACGATGCATGTGTAATGACAACTAAAGATTTGGAACCAATATGCACAACAGGAAATAATTCACCTGCAAATAGGCCTGAATTTGTCGATTTGTCGTTAAACGCAATCAGTGAAGTTGATCAGGCTATACAACAAGAGGAAAACAGTGAGAATGAAAGCGACGATTAGAACTTGTTTAACCTCCTTTATTAGATCATTCTTCCCAAGGCTCTATGCGAATCCAGTGTATCATTAGTTTAACCAAATAGTGATTCTTCCCCCATCTTCTTCTTTCTTATACATTGCATACAATCTAATTTTCACAACAGGTAAAAACTATATTCACCTCTCCCAAGAGGTTTCATTATGTCTGAAAATATTCAAAAATCACCTTCATTAAATCAAATGGTTGATGCCTTTACTCATCTGAAACAAAGGTTAGAATACTTTGAAAGACACGTTCAGAATTCTAATGATCAAGAAGTAAGGAAAGAATACTTTCGAACTTTGGCTAAGGTTATAGAAGCAGAAAATGCCCTTCGTCAATTTGTTGAAGTCTTTTATCAGACTAAAGAAAAGGACTGACATGTAGTAGATCACTGTTAAACCAAAGTAAGTTGGATCTCACTAAGTAGTCGGTGGCTCACTTGCTGACTTAAGTAGTACAGTAGCTATTACTAGGATACAGATGTCCTCTTCTTCTTTTTCTTCTCCCTCAGCTAGCCATAGGGTTGCTGTTGTTACAGGTAGCTCAACTGGAATAGGATATGAAACCTCTCTAATCTTGGCAAGAAATGGTTTTCTCACATACGCCACAATGAGAAATCTTAACAAAAGTGAAAATATCAAATCTGCTGCAACTAAAGAAAACTTGCTCATCCAGGTTAAACAGCTGGATGTTACTGACGATGTCTCAGTCAAAAATGCGATACAAACAATAACATCTGAAGCAGGTCGGATAGATGTCCTTGTAAATAATGCAGGTTATGGACTTAATGGTGCTTTTGAGGATCTTGCTATGGATGAAATAAAAGCACAATTTGAAACCAACCTGTTTGGATTGATAAGAACAACTCAAGCGGTTCTCCCAGTCATGAGAAGGCAAAAATCTGGAACTATTATAAATATTAGCTCCGGTGCTGGAAGATTTGGTTTTCCCAGTGGGTCCGCCTACGTTAGTACAAAGTTTGCAGTTGAAGGACTAAGCGAATCTATGTCATATGAATTAGAGCCATTTGGTATTAGAGTGGTTATAGTGGAGCCAGGAGTTATTAGAACAAACTTTGGGGATGGATTGGTT
>JALZGI010000606.1 GCA_030861105.1 Thermoproteota archaeon | reverse complement strand
ATCGTGTATTGTGTCTCGTCGGGGGTCTCATCAGGCCAGCCTATTATTAGAGTTAGTGCAGGGAACCAATGATTCTGATTCATGATCTTGCAGCCTTCTCGGACAACCGCTCCCCATTCGTCAGTCTGAAAGGGCTTCGTTTTTATTCCAAGATGCTTTTTGACCAGGCTGGGAGCCACGGTCTCAACCCCAAGGTTTGTCGCAAGCCACCTACCATTCTTGTCCATTTCATTGACTTGAGAAATTTTTCGTATAAGATCAGGGGATGAAGCTACTGCAGACAAAGTCATGTGGGTAGTTCCCACGAAATTAGCTCCAAGCGATTTTAATCCTTTCCAGAGATCCAAGATAGCATCGGAGTTGGGCACGAATTCCTTGCTATCACATCCGTATAAGAGCATCTCATCTGACTGCAGCCAAATCGAATCAAAACCATACCTCAGATTAAAGCTGGCTTCGGCCTGAAGCCTCTGCAGAGGCATATCCTTTTTTGAGCGTTTGTTAACATCACAAAAATCACATCCCCTTCCACATCCGCGCATGGCTTCGATAAGCGAGTTTATGGTAGGACCCTGAATCATGGGAATGTTTTCAATATTTCTTACAAAGGTGTGAAGCAATTCAGGGGCCTGTCCGTTCTGTAGATCGCGGAACAAGTCTAGTGCTAGTTCATCAGCCTCTCCTACAACGACAGTATCTATTCCGTGAATCTCCATTCGATCAGGTTTCGCAAGCTCCCACGCACCATTTCCTCCTACTACTACTTTGAAATTATACTTCTTTTTCAACTGAATGATAGAAGCACACATTTTCTTAAACTTCATGGCTATGTAGGAGAGTTTTTCGGGAGACATAGTTGTTGTTACTGGTGCCATTCCTAATGGATCCATGACGTTAAGTCCTACGACTTTAGTTTCTGACCCTATACATTTGTCAAGCATTTCGGGGTTGGCCAGAAAAACTTCAGATCTATCGTACTCCTTTAACAGTGCGCTTTCAATTCTTCTAAGGCCACACTGCGCGACCTTTACCTCGCCTGTGGTCCTGTCAGTCTCGACGCTTGGACAAAACAATTTGTCGAAGACGACCTCAGGGATAAGCTCATAAGGGCCACAGGCAATAAAACCATATAGAAAGTTTCCCCTATAGTTTGTCATGAGACTTCTGTCTGCTGTTAACACTATGCGTTTTCCTGCCGCTGCCATCCTTGATATCCTGTTATTGCGTCATCTATTAGGTATAAATCTATTACTCTATTCTTTCGAGTATGTCTTGGGGTAGGTTACGATCGTTAGTATAATCTCCTTCTGCGACCTTTTAGCAAATTAGTTTTAGCTCTTTGACGAAGCAGGACAATACATACGGAAAAGGAGCCCAAATAAATTCATAGTGCTCAAACGAAGTTTCTACATCTTTAGTCTTCGTTAGCAAAGTATTAGATACTCTTTTTTGGACCACATTCCAGCGAATCAAAAGTATGAATAGCGAATCTTACCGAAGTAAGCCTTGATGACCTGACTCCTAATTCTGTCTCTACCAGACTTCCTGGATCAAAGTTTGGATTTCAGTTTCGCCCTTTTCTTTGTGTCTTTGTGGAAATCCCCAAAGAACCTCTCCTATTCTTTAGCAGGAGGAACTCAGGCGGAAGTCAAGAGAAGGACTCATGTCCAATGCTTTTATTTCTGTACTATGAGAGCTCCGATTGCCCGCTCAATTGGCGTCACCCTAGGCACAAATATCGTACTTGGCTGACTATCAGAATTATATGAAGTCTATTATTTGCCAGTCTAACCTCTATGACCTTAAAGGTATTAATAGCTAAGCAAGGAATTCGATAGAGTGAGGGCCGGTCGTCTAGTCCGGTAGGATACGGCATTGGCATTGCTGAGGTCGTGGGTTCGAATCCCACCCGGTCCACATTAACCCGTTGATTAGAGCTAATTTATTAGAAGAATTCTGTCACAAATACTTCTTGTATTTCAAATGCGATGTTTTGTTTGTGCATTATGTGATACGTCTTGGTGAAGTTCTTCGGTGAAGAATTATATCCTAAAGCATGAATTCTTCGGAATGTTTCTATGCTCTCTGAGTCAATGATTTCACCTATGCTCTCCTTTTTATCCCTTATTTTTTTTACAGCGTTATGCGGCAAACAATGAGGAAAGATCTTTGATTTTGCGTTTACCAATACTTTGCCATTCTGTTTCTGAACGATATTAACAGATCTATAAATTACATCAAAAAAATCGTCTTGTTTTAGTATCTCGACTTCTGTTTCGGAGTTTACTAATATGGACAATATTTTTTCTAGCGTTCCTGGAGTAGCAAACAATATCTTTTGAGGTAACGGTATCATTCTGCCAATCTTTTTCTCCAGCTCTAAAATGCCTTGCAGTATCTTGTTCTGTTCAAGTATGATAACAATTCTGCACATTCGAACTCCAAATCACCTAAAAGGACAACTACCCAATAACCATTCTGAGTAATATCATTGTCAAAGTCACAGATACTGTCGAAAGACTAATGGTTTTGAGTACTTTCTCCAGCTTCGCTGTCCTACGATCGTTTAGTCCTATTCTCTTAAGTGCCTTATATTTCCTCGATATGGTAATGTGAATGTAGCTCAGGGTTCCTGTAATTGCCGATAATCCAATCGGAATGATCTCAATGTGATTGGTCTGTATAATCGACCCTGCAAGAACGGGGAGTACTCCCCATGATATCGAAAACCAGATGTCGGTATGAAATAAACCTCTGAACAGTTCAAAATTATATGCAAATACAAAAAAGCCTTCCAGTAGCGCAATTATCCATAGAGCAGGAGTGTAATATATGATATAATAAGCTCCTATTATATAAGCTGCAGAAAGTGACAGCAAAACTATGAACCAAAGTTGCTTTTCGGAAAAATAATTTCCCCAAGGCTTGACGTTTCTAGAACCAAGGCTATCAGCTGCATGAGCTCCGAAGCCTAACCCCAATGCATATATGGCTGCAATAGCGCATAGCCTATCCCAAAATATCTGAGTGGATCCAAGGGAACCTAACACTGCAAATGAGATACACATGCCCGTATAGGGCAGGAATAACATACCTACAAATATTCTAAATCCTCTCGGCCCGAATCTGGGGACGAACCATTCGTTAAGGCGGTTGTCTTCGGTATTCATGGTTTTCTAGCCGAAACAAAGGCACTGGTTCCCAAGGTAAGATAATGACATGCTATTTCATCGAATCCAACGTTTCGTAGGCATTGTGAAGTGTCTTCGGGCCACCGACGGTTCTTGTAAATAACTTCCTCTAATCGTTGAAATGTTGGTTCCCACTCTTTGACTAGCTTGCCTGAAAGCTTAAGAAGAGAAAAATAAAATTTCCAAAATTTCCGAATCACTATATTGTTTGGACATGTGAAGTCATGAAATATGACAATTCCTTGACGCTTAAGGACTCTCCAAGACTCTGCTGCTACCGTTTCGATATCGATATATTTCAGCAAATAGGAAGATACAACATAATCGAATGTCTCTGCTTGGAATGGTAAAAGTTCAGCTGTCGAGTTTATTAGAAAAAGTTTCGTAGACTTCTCTTTTGCTTCTTTAAGATAATCAAACATTAGATCCAGCGAATGCACTGATACAGAGTCCGGTCCTTCTTTAAGCTTTAAAGATAGTATTCCAGTACCCGCGGCAAGGTCCAATATTATAGTAGGCTTTAATGAATCCTTTTTTACAATTTTAGCTATTTGATCTTTCCACACTTTATCCCGTCCAAAAGTTGCATAATAGACAAGTGAATCATAAGTGGCCGCATTTCTTGCACTAAAGAAGTGTTGGGCATAGGAATAACCGTCATGCAGTTTCATGTAGATCGAACTCCACGGCGTCATCTCTTGGATGTTGATACATATAGTAGACGATACTTTCTATTGCCATCAGGGCATGTATTTTGTTAACTGGCAAAGGAATGTTAGTTTTGTCAAAAGAAATGGACAAATTATTGTTGTTAAGAACAATAAGAGAAGTAAGGGTTTTCATGAATATCTATTGTCGTTATCATATACCTTGGTTTCCATTGTACTAGGTCACCCGGATTCTCCTCCCATTGTGGGAGAAATAGCAGCGGTCAACGAAAATAAAAACATGAGGACTCACTTGGAAAAACTTGGTATCAGAACACCTCGCCTGATTTCTCTCTCGGATACTCTGCTTGTTGAAGAGTACATAGAGCTAGGAGATTTGTATGGGGTTTTCCGCGACGCTAGCGATATGGAAATTATTTCTTCTTTAGGATACGAGGCCGGGATTATGACTGGTAGTCTGCACGTCGATGGAAAGGTGTTTGTTGACAACAAGTGTCAGAACTACCTTGTGGGAAAGAATTATAATTTGTTATATCGAACTGACTTAGCCTTCATACAGAAAAAAACTTCTGTTTTCTCGAGAAGTATGGATATAGGGACTTTTCTAGCCAGTGTTGTCGATCTCAAACCTGCAAGCTATACAACCATAGAAGGCAGCTTCCATCGGGGTTACTATTCTGTGACCGGACGAGGCTTTCCATATCTTTCGGTTATTTTGAGAAATATACTTGCGCTGGGTTTCGCTTATGACCATGCGCATATGTTGAAAAATATGTTGAATGATACACTGGGCAAATGTACTTTAGACCGTTAGATTGGAGGCAACTCCGTCTTTTTTCCGAAACCGCCTGATCCAAACTTGCAATAGAAACATTGATCTGACTGCATATACGGAATCCTTTGTATGATGACTGCGCCAATCTTTAGTGCAATTCGAGTCATTAGCCGATATTTAAAAGGCATGGATGGAATAACCTCATCAAAGTACACACTATAATGATCCGGACAAAACTTTAACGTGATTTGGGCCTTTTGTCTTAGTTCACGTCGTCGATTATCCTTTGATTCCACGCTGAGTGTCCTGGTGACATTTATTTGTTCCCTGATATACTCATGTTTTGGACAAGGACAGTCCTTGCCGCCTGGATGTTTATAAGCCGGCACGTTCTTCCAGTCAAACTCCGGAAAGTCCTTTTCAAAATCATCCATACTTTAATTTAAGCAACCTCATCTCATATAAAGATGTATGTGGGCTCATATCTGGAAACAGAAAGTTAAGTCCATTATATCCCTCAAATAAGAAAAGATATATTTTTGGCTTTCTAACAGACTCTATAGGCGTGACAGTACGAGATCAACAACAGACCAGTAACGGAAATGGCAGTATGACGGCTGCTACCACGACTACAACCAGTGCAACGCAAAATAAAACAGAATACAATACAAGTCGAAACCTGGATTCTAATTTGAAAACATTACTAGAATTCAAGAGGAGTCTACTGGAAGAACAAAGGAAGAGCGAACAAGAAATTCAAGAACTTAATTCTAGGATAGAAGAGACAAAGAAGAGTATAGATGCGGGCCGGGACCAACTTGATAACTTACGTACTCAACTGAAGAGAGTTAACGAACAAAAAGATGCCGAATATGTCAAGTTTAAGGAGCTTAAAAACAGCCTTATGGAAACACGAAACGAAATGAAGAATTTGGATACAAAATCGACATTGGGTGCAAATATGAAATCTAGAAAGGACCGTTTTGATATGGTTCATCTGGGCAGAGTACTTGAGCAAATTGAACATGATATTCAGACCAAGAAGCTAACCAAGGATGAAGAACGCAGGTTGGTTGCGAAGTCAAAAGAAGTGGCTACAAAGTTACACAATCTTAGAGTTATCAATAAGAAGGAAGATAAATATCGAAATGTGCTTTCTCAATATGAGTCCATCAAAGCAGTTATGAACAGAATTTTTGACAAGAAATCTGAATTTGGAAACAAGATTGGCAGCATAAAGAAAGAATTGGATAAGCTAATGAATCTGCGCGAGAGCCTTTATGAAGATAGGAGGAAATTAATTCATGCAATAAGAGAGGCATCAGCAAAACTTGAAATGGTGGACACCCAGTTAAATGCCATTGAATTTAGAAGATCTCGTGCACAAGCATCCGGTCATAGACAGAGGAAAAAGAGAGAATATGAAGGAAGGCGTGAAAACAGGTACGAAGCCACACAAGAACGCGCTAGACGGAGCAAAGAAAATCAAGAAAAATGGAATACTTTAAAAGAAGAGGCCCTGAGGAAAATGTCAAGCGGCGAGAAATTAACATTCGATGAAATGAAGTTAATATACGGTGATAGTGGACCTTAAAGGGGCTAAGAGAGAGCGGTAGCGGTTATTAGGGCAGACCAGGACTATTATACGCATACTTGATTTTACAAGAATCGGCTTAAGATACTATTATAGAATTTGTGCATGATCGTCTGATATGTGCGTTGCCGATGCTAGCGTGGGCCTGGAAATCTTCTACATTATACTTGTATGCACTAGCGTTTACTTGCTTGCTTCTATTATGATTATTTAATCGGCTTGACCTTCGAGGCATTCCCGACAAAGCTGATCATTTCCCTAGCAGATTAACCATTTCCATCCACATTAACATTTTATATAGTCAATCAATTACACGCGAATAGTTTTGGCCAAGGTATACTTTACTCCCTACGGAGAAGGTCTAGGTCACGCTAGTAGGCTAGTTATGCTTGCCGAACAACTCAGTAGTACCGGAATAGCATATAAATTTTCATCGTCTGGGGAAGCCGCAGAATACATAACCTCCCTGGGATATGAGTGTAATCGCATTCCATCAATTGAATTCGTATGGACCCCCGAGGGACAGTTTTCGATAACTTCCAGCATAGCTAGGATTCCGCAATATTTTGCGAACTTTTCAAGGCAAGTTAATCACGAGCTCAAAAACCTGATGCAATTTAATCCAGACGTTGTAGTCTCAGATACAAGACTATCCCCAATTCTTGCTTCTAAGATTTTGCGTATTCCCTCTATTGTAATCCTTAACCAGGTTAGGCTCTTGCTTTCTCCTAGACTTAGAAAGTATAAGGTTGCAAGAAGCTTCGAAACAATTAACGGAGAGCTACTCGGGCTAGGGTGGACGATGACAGACAAAATTCTTGTGCCTGACTTGCCTCCGCCCTACACTATCGCTGAGAATAATATTTGGGGTACTGATTCTATAAGAAACAAGCTCAAGTATGTTGGATTTGCAAGTCCGCAGACTTCCGCGACCGAGGCGAGTGTAAAAGAAGTTTGTTCAGATCTTGGATTGAGCAGAGCTGACCCTGTAGTGTTTGTTCATGTAAGCGGACCAAGGGAGACTCGCATGCCTCTTGTACGTCTGGCTATGAGTGCGTGTAGAACTCTCAAAGATAACATTCAATATGTTATTTCTGCTGGATACCCGGGCGGTGATACTTATCCTAAACCCCTTCAAGGAAGAGGATGGTTCTATGAATGGTGTCCCGTCAGAGATGAGTTATTTAGTCTGAGCAACCTAGTAGTAATTCGCGGAGGGCATGCAGTAATATCTCAGGCAATAAGATTTGGAAAACCTATGGTAGCTATTCCGATTGAGAACCACGGCGAACAGCTGGGTAATTCCATCAAGATTGAAACCCTGGGTCTAGGAATTGCGGTATTTGCCAGACCTATTAGGTCGGTCGATATTTCAGATGCCATTAATAAGGTGATGAGTGAATCAAACTATCAGAAGAAAGCTATAGAACTTATGCATATAAGTGAAAATCTAAATGGCATAGAAAATGTTGTTAACGTAATTAGAACCTATGTAAAATGAGATTGCTTTAAGTCGTGACACACTGCTTCGCAGCCCTGTTTAGCGGTTTTTAGTTCTTAAGCTTCTCTCAAATAGTGCCTTAAGGTTTTAAGGACGTGTTTTGCTTAGCCACTAATAAAATCAAAAGAGCTTACCGCAAGTCTTCGAAGTGTTATCAGCGTGTTTTCTCTAAATGTACTTGCCTGATAAAGTTGGCATTGCGAGACTTCAGATGCTGGGATTATGAATTAAGGTTGACAGCAAAATTTCGCAACTCATGATGCATAAGGAACGGCAAAATTTGGATTGCTTTTGCTCCTACCTATAACTGAGCCAAAGCTTCTTGGATACTGGTTTTATCATTAGCATTTGGCACCTGTTCTAAGTAACGGACAAGGTCATCTTTACATCCTTTTTTGTCTCCGAGCTGCAATCTAGCTAATGCACGATTCTTAAAAATGGGACCGAACCGCTTTGGATTGATATTTAACGCTTCTGAGAAGTATTCTTCGGCTCTGGAATAGTCTTTTTTCTTGAGATAGTAATTTCCTAATCCTCTAAAGGCAAGGTAATAAATCGGATTTCGCTCAATACACTTGTGATAACATGAAACCGCTTCTTCAGAATTTTGTTCATTAAAAATGCTCCCCATAATACACCAAGCCTGAGCATTATCGTCATCTATTTCTACGGCCTTAGATAATTTGTTGAGAGCTTCCTGGGTTTTTCCTTTGTGTCTCAACCTTTCAACTTCTAGACAAATTCGGTTTGATACAACTCGTCTTGGGTTTTCTTTTTCGATTATGTGCCTCAGATCTTGTGGTACCAAAACAATGCTGACCATATCGTCCTGCTCCCATTCTTGCTGAAACACACTCTCAGGTATAGCACCCAGTGTATCAGGCACAGGTACGTAGGTTAATATCCGACTGTCATTAGCATCGTATCCGCAAACTATATTGGCATGCTGGATTGTCTCACGTATCCCAGGTAAAATGACTATAATGGGTATCCCTTGGTCGATTTTTCTCTTTACGTCTGAGATAGAACCCCTATAAGCAAATCCCGCAAGTCCATGTTTCTCGGCTAGATCTATTCCCTCTATCATGATTGAACCACTAATCCTAGAATATTTTTTGGCCGTTTGTTCAGCCTCAGAAAGGGAAAGTTCTTCGCCCCAGTATCTTGAGACTACATTTATCACAAGCGGAAGACAAACATTATCTTCATCAGCACTTAGTAACGGTAGGGTCAACGTATGTTGCGAAGGCTCTGACTGCAATTTTCAAACTTTTGTATGCAAGATCACAATAAAAATTCTTCTTGGGTCATTAAACAATTAAAGGTCTATCATCGTATGCATTTTGATAGCCGTTGCCAGATTCGTTAAGTAGTCCTCTTTCCTTCAATTACATTTGATCTGTGATGGTTCTGGTTAAGACTCAGAAACACAAAAATCCTGAAAGCAATCTCATTCCATCATCCCCGCTTTTCTCAGGATGAAATTGTACACCAACCAATTTTTTCCCAGGATGGAGGAAAATCTCGTTCTTGCAATATTTTGAATATGCAATAGAGACAAATTGATTGGGTATCCTAGCCACACAATATGCGTGACTTTCATATACGCAAAGTTCAGTTCCCTCCGGAAACATTGGATAGGTTCCTGCAGATCCTGATAACAAAACTCTCGTCACTTCTCTCACAGGCGAGACCATTCGGCGTATTGATCCGCCCAGTGCCAAAGCCATGATCTCCGCCCCGTAGCATATTCCCAGGATAGGCGTACCATAAAGATTGCAATTCTCCACAATTTGGGAATTAGCAATATTGGTGTCTCTTCCTGGTTTGCTTCTGCCTGAGAGAATTACCTTATCAAACAAATCGTATTGATAACCTATAACTTCATGAAATTTTTTACAGATGTAATTCGTATTCAGCCGCTCTAGGCACGATAATATGTCCCTTGTGTAAGGTGAAAGATTATCAACCACAAGGACGACCACCTACAGAATTGCCTCCAAGCCATAACAGCTTAATGTACACAATATAAAAGCTTAACAAGTTATGCGACAACAGTCGAGGATTTTAACCGATTGTCTAGGTTATGTCCTATTAGCGAGGTGAGTGTCATTATTCCTATGTCAAATGGATGATGGCGCAAATCAAAACGAACTGAGTTGCATACGCTGCGTCCTTTTAAGATACCCTCTTTTGTAGACTCTACTCTCTAGCCACCATCGCTAAC
>JALZGI010000599.1 GCA_030861105.1 Thermoproteota archaeon | reverse complement strand
GAAATATGCTTTAGAATAATACCAAAGAACACCTTTTCCTATAAACCATTGAATATGGTGCTTCTATCACAGGACATAAAAGATAAGTTGGTTATCGGAACAAGTTGCAAAGCACATAAATAATACGAATTTGACTTGAGAAGCATAATTCTTAAAGGAGAGCCGCAGGAATGATTCAACGATTCATATCGTCTGAAATGAAAAGGTAGCGGGCTGAGTGTAGGGCTCACCTGCGGCTCCAATATCATTCAGTCTTCGTTGAACCTACCCGACAGAAAGGTACAAATAATAATCGATATTAAAGTCTCCTAGTAGCGCATACAGACCATTTTTCTGTAATATCAATCATTTATTGTAATATTTTCAAGTATAGGGGCCCCTTGAACTTTTCTACTATTGGAAATGTTTTATGTATGTTCAACCATTTTGTTTGATGATATATATTTATGTCAGAAAGTCTAGATTTTAGCGGCCTATCAAAGGTATACGAGGAAAGCGAAAAAGTTAGGATATCATTAGAAGGAAAAAAATTTAATAAAATAAGAAAATATGCAGAGGAGCATTATGAACAATTTTGGGCAGAACAAGCAAAGAATCTAGTCTGGTTCAAAGAATGGGATCGGGTGCTTGATTGGAATCCACCATTCGCAAAGTGGTTTGTTGGAGGTAAATTAAATGCCTGTGTCAACTGTCTGGATAGACATGTAGTTTATGATACTAATCTAAAAAATAAAGCTGCCCTTATCTGGGAAGGCGAGAATGGCGAAAATAAAACATTTACCTATTATCAACTATATCGTTCTGTTAACATATTTGCTAATGCTCTAAAAAATATAGGGGTTAGAAAAGATGATCGTGTTACAATATATCTTCCTATGATTCCAGAGCTCCCAATTGCTATGCTATCATGTGCAAGAATTGGTGCGATACACAATGTTGTTTTTTCTGGCTTCAGTTCACAAGCACTGAGTGATAGGATAAATGATTCAAAATCGAAGATTATAATTACTGCCGATGGCAGTTATAGAAGAGGTAAACTTTTAGAATTAAAAAGGATCGTTGATGAAGCCATTTCCAATACATCTTTCATAGAACATGTTGTAGTTTTGAAGAGAGCATCAAATAATGTCATAATGGGATCAAAGGATGTATGGTGGCATGATATGATTGATAATGCATCACTATACTGTGAGCCAGAGGTTGTAGACAGTAGTCATCCCCTATTTATTCTATATACTTCTGGCACAACAGGTAAACCTAAAGGTGTAGTTCATGGCACAGGTGGATATCTCACGCATCTTAATACAACAGCTAAGTGGGTCTACAATTTTAGGAAAGATGACGTCTATTTTTGTACTGCAGACATTGGTTGGGTAACAGGTCATAGCTATATTGTTTACGCTCCACTCATGCATGGTGTTACTGAAATATTGTATGAGGGGACTCCAGATTATCCAAAACCCGATAGATATTGGAAGATAGTTGAAAAACATGGTGCTACAATTTTGCATACTACTCCTACGGCTTTACGTATGTATATGAAATTTGGAGACGCTATTCCCAACTCATTTGATTTGTCTTCACTGCGCTTATTGGGAACTGTCGGTGAACCAATTAATCCAGAAGTATGGATGTGGTATTTTAAAACAATAGGAAAAGAAAATTGTCCTATTATTGATACTTGGTGGCAAACAGAAACAGGTGGAATTATGATAAGTGCATGCGCTGGTATTGAGGAAACTATACCTATGAAGCCAGGTTCTGCTACGCTTCCATTGCCCGGAATATTTCTTGACATTGTCGATGAAAGCGGAAACTCAGTAGCCCCCAATACAAAAGGCTATCTAGTAATTAGAAAACCTTGGCCCGGAATGTTGATGACGCTATGGCAAAATGATGACAAGTATAGAAATACGTATTGGAATAAATTTCACAATTTGTACTATGCAGGTGATTATGCCCTATTAGATCCCAGTGGTTATATATGGCTTCTAGGTAGGGCTGATGATGTACTCAAAATAGCTGGACACAGACTTGGTACAATGGAACTAGAAAGTTCTTTTGTATCACACAAATCTATTGCAGAAGCTGCAGTTACCAGTATGCCAGATGAGAAAAAAGGAGAGTCTGTTATAGCTTTTGTAGTACTTCGAACTGATTTTTCGGCATCTGATGATTTACGTAGAGAAATTGTTAATCATATTAGAAATACTGTAGGACCAATTGCAACACCTAATGAAATCTATTTTGTTAATAAACTGCCAAAAACTAGAAGTGGAAAAATAATGAGAAGGTTACTTAAATCAATAGCAAATGGAGCAACAGAGATTGGAGATATGACTGCAATAGAAGATGGGACATCGTTAGAAGAAGTAAGACAAGCTTATAATGAGTTGCATAAGATAGCTAATAAGTAAATAATGTCATTTTCCCATTTGAGTGTTGTATTAGTGGTAGTCAGGTTTGTAATTGCTCATTTAAAAGTGAAAGTCTTGCTTTAGATAACACTTCCTTCAGTATGCCATGTTCGTTAATTGCGTCAAATAGATCGTCAAATAGATCGTCAAATAGATCGTCAAATAGGTCAGATAATTGTATATAGCATGACATCACACGGCTAGTTGATGTACTGCCACATGATGCCTTTCCTGGCATCTAAAACATCTTAACAAGATAAAAAAATTACAGCTGGGACAATCAATAGGGAAATAGTAGTTCAGACAGACAAGCAACCAAAACCAATTAAAAATGTCATACGGTTCTTCGAATATAGCCATGATAGAGAGCTACTATAATGAGTAGTATACTCAAATCAAGCATCGTAATAGAGAAGGATAATAATCAAATAGTTTTACGTGAAAAATTTTTCCATTATCCTTGACATATTCAATTTTGTTACATCTCTATCTTTCAGTGTTTCTGGATGTTTTTCTTTTAGATGTCTTAACGCAAATCTAACACTATCTCCACATAACTTACATTTTGCTTTACCAAACATTTCTGAATTACAATGACTCCTTACTGTAAAAGTTTTTGTACACGAAAGGAGAATAATTGATGATTTTTATTTGTTAGTCCTTTCCTTTGGGATAATTTTTCTCCCACGTCTTTCCTTTACTAATATTATTGCTGTTATTATAAGATAGGCGATCTGAAATATCTCTACTGCTATGGCCATCTCGCTTATAGGTCCTCCCCTTCCTGTAATAGGATTTCCTGGCATTCTTGTAATAGCCCATATTATTATCAATATTATAGTACCAACTATTCCTATGTAGTACCAGGTTCTTCCCCATCTCTTGAGCATAGGTATTACCCAGAATATTTGGGCTATACCAGCAATGATAAAAAATATACCCGAATTTAAATTTCGACCTATTATGTTAGGTACCAACATAAGATGCAATATACCAGCTATGGCAGTGGTAGCAGCCGCTGCATAGTATAATACGCTACTTCTATTACTTGTTTTCAAATCTTAATCGCCTTTCTATTTTTCGTCTGTTCTATAGGTGGATAATATATGTACTATTACTATCCAACCCTTTTCATTTTGGAGCCGCAGTTAGGACATGCAATTTCTCTGTGTTCTTTTCCACAACTCATACAATAGTACTTTATAGGACTATATCCACCATAGACTGAAGAAGAAGCAGATGAGGATAATGATTTGAAGAATTCTTTCATATTCTTTACACCCGCCCTCTTTAGCATTCTTCTTGTTCTAATAAAGTTTAGGAATAAGAAAGCACCAAGCGCCCCAACTAGTGAAATAGGAAATGGCAGAACTAATGCCATGGCAACTCCTATAGCGATATATATACCCATCCATTTCAGTTGATAGAAAAGAAATTGCTTATCATTATTGTATGGAGTACTCATAGCTAATTACTATCACCGTACAATTTTTTGCAAAATTAATTATTAAGTCACATGTGTACTCTGTAGTACTTTGTGTTGTCGCACCTAAAAAACACATTTAGTCTCATTACTCTAGCTATAAGTTGCAATCAGATTACTATTGATGTATTTGATCAAAAAACATTCTATAGCATAATGACCATTGTCTATCCGTGGTAAAGGTTCTACCTCATGTAATGAGAAATATTAATGAGTTTAACATACCGGCTGGAGATATGCATGGGTATGAAATACTGTATTTTGGAGTAAATTTGATACTTATGTTTGATTATCGATTGTCTTTTGATATAGAAGTAATTAAGAATTCAGACGGCAGTAAGAG
>JALZGI010000588.1 GCA_030861105.1 Thermoproteota archaeon | reverse complement strand
CTCCGATGGGAGGGCACCAATCAGTATGGAAACGCGTTTCCTTGCTAATTTTATTCCCCTGTTCGACTCGTATCCTAACGAGTGCAGCGAAGAAGGGTTGCCATAATATGTTGTCAAGTATGGGATCATCTCCCTAAAGACCTCACCCGCAACGGGAGTCGTGGCCGCATTATCTAGGTAGATTCTCCTATGAATGTTTGAATTCGTGTTTTGGTCTTCCATTATGCACCCGGTGTGGAAAGTTTTCCTGACTTGTAACCTCCAATGTCAATAGTTACGTACCTAAATCCGTGTTTCTTAATTTGACCTTCTAGAATGCGTAGTTTAGCAAGATTGAAGAATCTGTTTAGTTCTTCGTTTGGGACCTCTATCCTCGCGATATCTCCGTGATCTCTTACCCGGACTTGGGATATAGCAAAGATAGCCTTCACAGTTATTTCAGAGTCCTCAATTCTTCTAAGGCTTTCGTATGTAACAGGGATGCCAACTGGCACTCTTGAAGCTAAACATGAGTTTGAAGGTCTAGTAAAAACTGATAGACCAAACCGCAGCGCGATCGCACGAATTTGTTTTTTATCCAGACCACATTCAACAAGAGGACTTCTTACGCCATATTCCTTTAGCGCTTTAATTCCTGGCCTGACATCGAGCAAATCATCCGTTTGCGTTCCATCTACTATCAAGTTTGCACCGAGCTTGTGTGCTTCATCCAAAAGATGAGTTGATAGTTCGGTACGACAGTGATAACACCTCATGCCGTCATTCTTAACAAAACTTGGATTGGCAAGTTCATCATATGTTATGATCCTGTGAGAGATTCCTACCTCTTTTGCCACATTTTTGGCTGAGCTAAGTTCATCATTTGATAAGGTATTGTAATTAGCCGTTACTGCTATAACGTCATTGCCCAGAGCCTTTTTCGCGGCCAAACTCACTACTCCGCTGTCTACTCCTCCGGAGAGAGCTACGATCACAGGTTTTTTGTGGTCCTTGAACCAATCAATTAACATGTTAAGGTTCTCTACTTCCGTAGCCATTTGGTTTCTCCGAATCGTTGAATTGTTTCTGCTTTCGCTAAATCCATTACTGCTTTTGTTGTCAAACCCATGGTCCTAGATATATTCCTTATATCCTCAAACTCTGGTTTGATATTTATAATGTCGCCCTTCTGATCTCTTGCAATTTTGACTCGGGTATTGAAGGGCCGACCCGATATTGACATTGACATTGTTACGATAGATCTTGGGACCAATATCCTTCGAACCTCTTGGACTCGAGCACCCAGCGTTCCTGACTCAGCAAAGAGAAGATCCAAAATGTCATCTAGGTGGATCAAGTCTAAGATGATTTTGACGATATAAACAGGTCTGTTTTTTTTTGATATGCCCTGTACGACAGAAATATCCAAGGCCCCTTCCTTATCAATCTTCTCGATGACATCTCCTAAAATTTCCCCAGAGAGGTCATCGATGTGGGTTTCGACCACAAATACCGAGTCACTGTCAACCTCTTGGGATTGCGGCGACTTACCTATCAAGATCCTCAAGATATTAGGTGTAGTCGGTGATCTCTGTCCTGCGCCATATCCAGATCTCTCGGGACTCATAGCAGGATAAAAGTCTACGCTGCGATCAGACAATGTAGCCAGCATCGCTGCCCCTGTGGGGGTGGTTAGTTCTTCTTCTGCAGGAGTGCCAAAAATGGTGAATGGCAGACCCTTGAAGATTTGGATAATAGCGTTACCTGGTATAGGGACAACGCCATGTGAAAATTTGAATCGTCCACTCCCAACGGCAATCTTGGTTGCAAAAATTCTAGTTTTGAAGAGCCCCAGGTCCTCTAGAGCCACCGCACATCCTATTAAATCAACGAATGTATCAATGCTTGATGACTCATGGAGAACAACTCTGTTGAATGGTTGGCCATGAACAGCTGATTCTGCCCTTACAATTCTTTTCAAAGATTCCAAAGCAAAATTTTTTGCCTTAGCACTTATTCCGATGTGTTCGCAGCAACGGGCGAGGGAGGAGTACATCTCGTAGCCTTTCCTACCCTTAACATCGTCTTTATATTTGAAGACCATTCGAGTTGCGGTTAGTCCATGAAACAGCCGCCTCTCAAATTTCAGCTCGTGGATCACACTCCCCTTGAGGAAATTCTGGCACTCAAACCCTGCATCACTGACACGCTTCTTATTTGCACCAGCGTCGACCAAGCTTGAGAGTAGCATGTCCCCGGAAATTCCGCCAACCTGGCAATCAATGACTGCGATTCTTCCCATTGAATAAATAAATTATTGTTGTTATTTATATCACATCATGCATGGACAATTTCAAGCAATTTGGATAAGCAACGGATATTAGATCGACGAAAATTAAGATACCAAGCAGCTTGCCTGAATCACAAGCTTATATCCTTGACGAATTTGGAAGACTTATAAGGTAAACGCGGTCTGACTTTCTGAATGACAATAACCATTATAGGTTCCGGTAAAGTTGGTGCTTCAGCAGCTCTTAACTGTGGACTTAGGGAATTAGATGATATTATGCTCCTTGACATAGTGGAGGGGCTGCCTCAGGGGGAAGCCATGGACATAAGCCACCAGCTATCAGAGAGAGGTATTGATTGCAACATCGATGGGAGTAACAATTATCGGGACATGAAGGGATCTGAAATTGTTGTTCTCGTAGCGGGGATCGGACGGAAACCCGGAATGACCAGGATGGATCTACTCAAGACAAACTCCGGAATTGTAGGTGACGTAGCCGGTCAGATACGCGAGTATTCTCCAGATTGCAAGCTTGTGGTTGTAACTAACCCCCTTGATCCTATGACATTCGTCGCATTGAAAAAAACTAAATTCGATAAGAGTAAGGTTATGGGAATGGGGGGAATGCTAGATCTTTCTCGATACAAAAGTTTCATCTCAGAAGCCGCAAATGTGTCAAGAGCATCAGTGAGTGCAATGGTTATCGGAGAGCATGGCGAGAATATGCTACCATTATGTCGATTCTCATCGATAGCCGGAATTCCGTTAAAAGATTTTTTGTCGCCGCAAGAATCGCAGGAGATCTTGGACAAAACAAAAAGCATAGCTGCTCAGGTTATCACAAATAAAGGAGCAACTACTCACGCGCCAGGAAATGCTATAGCAACAATAGTAGAATCAATTCTCAGGGACAAGAAGGCTGTCATACCGGTTTCAGCCTATCTTGAAGGAGAGTTTGGAGTTAATGACGTATGTATAGGAGTTCCAGCCGTCATCGGTTTTGATGGATTAGAGAGAATAATTGAATTAAACCTCAACAAGGAAGAAAGACAAATATTTGAAACAGGCATTGCAAACGTACAGCAGGCGGTAAGATCAATAGGAATAGCCTAATAGTTCTATTTTGACTTCGGGATATACAGACGAGAAAGGGAACCTAAGAGAGATTCTCACCAAACTGAGCAAAGGAGAAATTACAGTATCCGAAGCACAGAGAGAGATTTCGATATTTTCTGTAGAGTCTGTGGGTGAGAACCTCGCCAAGATAGATGTAAGCAGAGACATCCGGAAGCTTACTCCTGAAGTGATTTTGTCGGAAGGAAAAGATTCTAAGGATGTAATCCGCATAGCACAATCCGTGCTTGCAAAAAAAAGCTTCGTCGTAATTAGCAGAATAAAAGAGGCCGATCGCTCTTTGATACATTCATCTCTTAAGAAGAAAGGTTTTGCCATTGAGGCCGGCAGTAAGTGTTCAACTATCCTTGTATCAAACAAAAATTCGCTTCAGTTTAGTAAGGTGGCAAAACCAACAATTGGTATACTGGCGGCTGGAACCTCTGATATAGGAGTCGCTGAAGAG
>JALZGI010000576.1 GCA_030861105.1 Thermoproteota archaeon | reverse complement strand
CCATATTGTTTTATTAATATGTGCTTGCAACAGCTGCCTAATTATATCCGGATTCTCATTAAGATAGTCTGTTCTTGCTATAATATTTGCAGTCACAAACTGTCCATGTGGGGGCCAAAGTTCTCTTTCATCTACAAATATTCTGCAGTTAGCCTCCCTTACAAGTCTTGTAGCCCACGGTTCCGGTACCCATGCGCCGTCGATCTCTTTCTTTAACATCAGAGTTAGAATATCTGGAGGTGTAACTGGAACGATAGTAACATTTCCTCCCTTATCTATAGTATTAAATCCGTTATCTACTAAATATTTTCTTAGAGCAATGTCTTGTGTATTGCCAAGCTGAGGAGAAGCAAATTTTTTCCCTCCCAAGTCGTTTACGGAGCTTATTCCAGAATCATTTCTTACAATAAATGACGCACCTCCGCTAGCAGCTCCTGATATAACCCTCAATCCCTGCCCGTTTGACACTAAATAGCCATTAATAGCTGGATTTGGTCCAACATAGGCGACATCTATTTGACCACCAAATAATGCCTCTATTGCTGAGGGCCCGGCATTAAAGACATATGATTCAATCCTGACACCCTTGCTAGCATTATTGCCGTTGGCATTCAATATCTTCTGAAAGTCTCCGTCATGTTGTAGACCAATTACTGCTTGAGCATGATTGAGATTAGGAAAATATCCAATCCTGAGGGTTCTAGACTGTGAACCAAGACCATTGTTATTATTGTTACTACCGTTATTATTCTGGCTTTCAGCATTATTGCCATTGTTGTTATCTGTTATTAAATTAAAAAGGGAAACACCATTATCTTCATATTGTATGCTGATAATTACTGCAATAAATATGCCTGCAGATAAAGCGAATTTAGATCTTGCATCCATAATATAATTTACTTTCCCGATAATCTAGGCTGTATTCGTGCATACGTGGTGGTAAATATTATCATTGCAATTGTGCATTATTATTGTTATGTATTCAATACTACATACAAAACTTTTCACCCTGAAGTTAATTTGATAACTTCGATATCACTCACTGGTGATGTTCTTAGATATCATCCATTTTACATCTTGTTTACATATTGGAAGCGATTTGATTTTTGCTCCTCAGACGCCCGCGCTAGTAATCTCTGCCTGGCCGTCAGACTAAAATACGGCCACTTCGAATAAGACTTAAACAATATACATTCATTCATATTAGGAATAAGCTTCAGTGAGTAATGAAACATTAAGATGAGTTACAGAACACAGAGAGAAGGGAGCTACGGCAGTAATAGGAATTTTGGCCCCAAACCTGTTGAAATTGGAAAGGAATATGACGTTCAGGTTACAGAAACAAGTTACAAAGGTGATGGCGTTGCCCGCGTGCAAGGTTTCGTAATCTTTGTCAAGAATGGAAAAGCAGGAGAAAATGTAAGAGTAAGAGTCAATTCTGTAGGAAGTAGATTTGCTGTAGCGGAAATCGTATAACTATCAATTCAAAGCAAAAGAAAAATACTAAACAAGTTCTTCGAAAATGCAAAGTTCCAATCTAGTTGATATAGATGCTTATGTTTTATCTAACTGCAGTTGGCTATAACCGTTCAAGACTTCTAGACCGAACAAAGGGCTAGGATTTTATCTGTATTATAGGCGCATGTTCTCTAATGCATTCATTTAGTGGATAGAAAAAGCAAGATTAAGCAGTTTTCATTTAGACAAATCGCTCCAGAATCTGAGAGCATATGCAACGAACGGATATAACCTACTGAGGTGACAATATGGCATATGTCATGTAAGCCTTCCAGATTTCCTGTAATTGCTATCATTTGGGTCCTTAGCGTCTCTTTATTAGTGAGTTTACTTGCATTTGGAAGCCATAATTTCTATAAAAATAACATAGTTCAGGCTTCTTCAGTAACCGCTTCCTTGTCTGCTAACGGAGGTTCTAACGTAACCCTATCGCCAATGCCGAATTCATCCGTTGAAGCATCAACAGAACCTAATTCATTAGAGTATAGTGCAAGATTCTTATGCGGCACGATTGTCGGAGAAGACGGCCCTCTTAGGCCAGGGCGGTACGATTCAGATATTAATATTTTTAATAGGCAAAGCTTTTCCGTCTCATTCATTTGGAGAGCTGTTCTATCGTCAGACTTCCAAACTGATCCGCAAAACGAGGGGGTGAGAAATAGCAATTTTATACTTATGACATTAAATCCTGGAGCCTCGATAAGTATTAGCTGTAACGATATAAGACAATATCTTCCAGGACATTCTAGTCGGGATGCCAGCAATACAGATTTCATTGAAGGAGTATTGACGATAAGTGTCCAACTTGATCCATCTATCCAAGGAGCACTATCGTCATCTTCAGTAAATAACAGAACAGATGAGGGTTCAGAGCTTGTAATAATATCACCATCAAATCAGAGCTCAGAGCCGAATACTAATATATTGAGCGTGGACGCTATCTATACTGTAAATGCCCTAGAGGTTGCAAGTAGGGAGATAGTGCTACAATTAATAGAATATAGCATTTCTAACCAAGGCGAGAGCACAAAGATCCCCCCCGACATGATCTCGAGGGTGCTCAGCGTTGCAGTTCCCATAAGAACCAATGAGACATTAAATCCTGATAAACAGGTTAGGGACATTCTGACAAGAGAATATTCTTTGAGCGCTGCGGAAAGCCGAAGCCTTGACATATTGATAAGAAACCTTAGCCTAGGTGTTGGAGCTTTAGATGATAATCATGCTATATCACTTCAGCGTATTAACGCTTATCAGCCGCCTCCTCTGCAATAACTGGAACTATTATAATTGCAAACTAACTTATTTTTGTAATGATTTAAAATCCATTGCTTCTGATTAGGCTATAGATATGGAGAATGTATGAAACTGGTTATGATCTATCCAATTAACTAGGAATGGAGAAGAAACAATAAGCTCTTTTGCTTGGACGAATATTCTGTATTTTATAGTTAAAACCATAGGAAACAGACAAGATAAATCTTCACCCTCGAGAAGAATGTAATACTTCAAATTATAGAACGGATAAGATTTTCTTATCTGAAATGAGAAGACAGAATGATATTAACTTTTTAAAAGCTACGGGGATATTAATGTCCGTAATAATTGTTATTGCTTCATTAATTTTTTATAGTCTTAATGAAAATAGTACCCTTAATTATTCGCGTCCCATAACAGCAGTAGGACAGGAACAAAGACAAGTAGAGCCAGATAACAGCATCGATGAAAATGAGACGGCTGCCGGTAGTAGTATTTCAGAGTTATCTTTGCCAGAATTGTTTTCTAAAGTAGAAAAATCCGTGGTACAAGTTGCTAACAAGGAGGAAGCTGGCATTACGCTTGGTGGTAGACTTGGATCGGGTTTTGTGTACGATAAAAATGGACATATAGTTACTAATTATCATGTTATTACAGGTAGTGCTGCTGAAGGAAATGTTCAGATAACATTTCTGGATGGTAGTACTTATAATGCCAGATTGGTAGGAGGAGATCCCTTCGCAGACCTAGCTGTTTTGCGACTAGAAGGAGAAAACATACCCGAAGATAAACTAGTCCCACTACCCATTGGGGACTCGACGACCCTGAGAGTCGGTGAGCAAGTAGTAGCCATTGGTAATCCTTTTGGTTTATCGGGTTCTATGACTGAAGGTATTATTAGTGGTCTCGGCAGAATGTTGCCTTCAGCAGAACAGGGGGAAGAATCAGATATAATACCTTCAGATCTGGACTCACCCTCAGGATTCCTTATTCCTGATATAATTCAAACAGATGCCCCAATCAACCCCGGGAATTCAGGTGGACCTCTTCTTAATACTCAGGGAGAAGTTATAGGCATAAATACTGCGATATTTTCGACAACAGGAGCATCTGCAGGTGTTGGATTTGCCATTCCATCAAACACAATTAAGAAGGTCATACCTTCACTAATTACCAAAGGTACTTATCAGCACCCTTACCTAGGCATTGTAGGTACAGATATTACTCCTGAGATTGCAGAAGCACTGGGATTAGTAGAAGCCAGGGGTTTTCTTGTTACTGATGTTAGCAATGGAAGTCCAGCTCAAAAGGCAGGGATAAGGGGTGGAAATTCATTGACCAATGTCGCCGGACGAGGAATAGCAATGGGAGGGGATGTAATATTAAAAATAGACGAAAATACAGTGAGAAAGCTCGACGACGTGCTCACCTATCTAGAACGAGAAAAGAAAGTAGGAGACAACGTGCAGCTGACGGTACTTAGAAATGGTGAAGTAGAAAATGTCGACCTAACCCTTGGCCCAAGGCCTACTTTGCTGGAGTCTCAGTCGCAACGACCATTGGGAAGTTTACCCCCTCAGGAAGAGAACGTCCCTCAGCCAAACCAGGATCAAGAACAACAACCTCCGCTCGCGGATCAACTCTACAATCAATGCATAGAAATTGCAGGTAAGGATATATGTGACTTCATGTTTCAACGATGACCTAAAAACTGCCCAGCAATATTTAGCTCAAAGATTCGATTGATACTTGAAAACAAAGACTATGTTATTCTAACCGCTCCCACGGCTGAAGAAGAATAGGAAAAAAGACTTATCTTACAAATAATTCTTTTCCCACATAATGCATATACATCATTTGATTCTACTGCACAGGATCCAAATTATAAAAAATAAACAAGCTTTGCAATAACCGATAGTTAATAATTAGCAAATATATTATCAAACTTAATGAAAGCGATTGTCTTTGATTCAGATGGAGTACTAGTTGATTCCATGCCTACTCACTACATAGCTTGGAAAATTGCATTTAAGGATGTATCTGATATTGATGTAGACAGAAGGACAATCTATTTGCTAGAGGGTATGCGTGGTATTGATTTAGTTAAAAAAGATATTCGAACTCAAAAATTTCAACGACAACGATGGGAACCAAGAGATTGCTGAACGAGTTAGCCAAAAAAAATGAAGTTTTCAGATCCATATTATCGTCTTCTCCTCCAAAAGCCTATGATGGTGTTGAGAACCTGATTATGAATTTAGTTAGTTGTAAAAAAGCTGTCGTGAGCGGATCCGCAAGAAAAGATGTCGAAACCCTGCTTCAGAAATCCTTAGGACAAGTTAATTTCTTTGATGTACTAATTACTGCGGATGATATCGAGAAAGGCAAACCTGATCCTTCATCTTTCATAAGGGCGTTGAACAAAATCAATATAAGTCATTCCGAGGCAATGGTAGTTGAGAATGCACCCTTGGGAATTGAAGCAGCGAATAAGGCTGGGATACATTCTATTGTGGTATTGAATAACTCCCCTCTAATGATTCAAGATTTTAGTTCCTTGATTAGTGAAGATCGAATCTTCAGGGAAACTAAATTGGCGGCGCGATTCATAGAAAGTCAGTGTAATAGTAACAGCCATGGAGGCTAAGAACGCGTGAAAAATTTGAACGAACAAATAAAAATGATCAACGACCTAAGAAAGATGCACTGTTTTGACAGCTCTTTATATTCGCATAATTATCACTTGTACATGCATGTATCCAAATTATAAATTAAGGGACTCGTTCTCTGTGTGTTATTATTTATGTCTATATACTCTATAAACGCCCCCAGTTTTTTCGTTGGTGTAAGTCCACGTATCATTTCTCGTGCTTACCTCATCAAATGTTGACCTTTGATTCTCATCTAATGTGTCATATACAAATTGACCGACAACAAAGCTATTAGGTTTCGCTAGCCTTGTCATCTTTACTGCTACATTCACAGTGTGACCAAGAATATCTAAATGTGGTTCCTTAATGACAATGTTATCTAGCTTGAGTAAATTCCATCCATACTGTATAACAGCACTCTTACCAATATCCATGCCTATCCGGATAGCCATCTCGGGATAATCATATTGATTAAGAATAGGGTTAATTCCTTCTCTAATTACCTTGATCATAGACATTGCACAATTGATGGCATTGATGCATGGCAGATACTGTTGTTGAAGCTCTATTTGCTGATTGTCATCGCTACTTGCCAGAGAATCTATTGTAAAGAAGGCGAGGACAGCATCACCGATATACTTTAGTACATATCCTCCGTAAAGAGATATCATAATTGACATTTCCTGAGTGAATGTTTGAACTATAGTTGTAAGTCTATCAAGCGGCAAAGTCATTGATAATTGCGTCGACCCGACCAAATCAACATGCAATATTAATAGAGTAACTTTAGACCGTGCATATTTTTGTAGTATTCTGTGTGTCTCTTCCATAGAAATATCGAACGAAGGTTCTGACTTTAGTGCTTTCCACATTCTTGTTTCTGCATTTCTGATAGCTAGCCGAATATCTACGACGGCATCTAAATAAAAGGAGCTAGCTAAGGATGGAGTAGAGTTTTCAGATACTTTATCTGTTCTTAATAATCCCTTTCTCCTTTGGGTTTCTTCTTCCTCCCTCTTTATGATGCTTTGAACGTGTTCCTTACTGAGATCCAACTGTTGAGAGATTATGTCTTCCTCTATCCCCGAATTGTACAGATTCAATACAGTTTGTCGTTGATAATCGTCGCCATGTCCTAAAGTATTTGATGAAGTGCTTTCGCCTTCTTTCATTTCTTCTCTACTCGATAATGAATGAATATATCAATATATAGTAAGGTTTGGGGTAAATAGTTTATTTGACATTATCTTCATCTTATCTAGACAATTCATGACGTCGGAGCGTTAGGGGATATGACCATAGGAGATAGGATAGGATAACTGGAGAGCCTTAAAATTCAAGAAATCGTCCCTTATGATGGAGCGAAGATACAGTGGAATTGAAGACATAGACATCGGGAGTTTACCCCATGTCTCCTCAGAGAAGGAGGAGTAATATATGGAGAAGGAGAAGGATAAGGGATAATAAAATCCATGGATGGCCAAGAAATTGCAACTTGACCGGTGAAAGAAATAGGGAAGTTTACAAGTCCTAGAGAAATCATTTTTGCGGTTCGTTATTTTTTTAAACAGCTTTGAAGAACGAAGGAGGAAAATTATCATTCATTTCTTAATAGCCTATTAGGTGTATTTGAATACGAAGTTAATTAGATTATAAACTGCGCTTCTGAAATATGGGAAGGGACATAGTGGGATATCCAATTCTTCTCTTGTATCCCACTCTTCGTAGATGCCATATCTTTTGATGTAGGCGCGCCCAGTGAGACATATCTGATAAACTACACACCACACAAGGTTCAAATTGCATAATTTTTTTATAAGGCATAAGAATACTTTCTAGATAATCACTCTACCCCCTCGGGATCTATAGAAAACAAATCTGTTACTTAGCTCTGAAACCATAGTCTAACAGAAAAAAAGGAATGTAATTATGAAGAGTTTCTAATCATTTTATACTTGAAGCCAAATATAGCCTACGACTACGTATAGCAGTGTTTATCCATTATGGTATATTTATCGGTTTTGATTTTTATTGTTACTATATTTCTGGGAATAACTGTGACTTCGCTTCCCGCAATTTCCTCTTACGGTCAACAATCTCATAATCTAATGAATTCTATTCCGTCAACTAACGATCCCCCTAACCAACGTGAAATTTCTGATGGACGACAACCGCCGATTGTACTTCCCAGTATATCGGGTAAAGATATTGCTGTGGTAGAGGAACAAGTTAAAGATAAAGAGGATAAACAACAAGGAGAAACACTTTCCAAGCATACAGCGACAGATCTAATCAAGGGAGAAGAGCGAGAAGAGGATGAGATAGTAAGAAGTATGCAACAGAATGAAGAAGATCTAGAAAATAATGATAATGGATACGAAGTAGAAGACGACAATAATGACGTCCCCCTTCAGTTGCCGTTTCCTTAGTGTATAATTACCTCTAATACATGTAGGATGGTTGACTATACGTCGTATTATGTACAAGCTGCCACGTTACAATGTATAATCGAGACCAGAGGGCAACACTTCTGGAACTGGTGCTAAGCAGGTGTATGTGGAAATGTTAATGTTAATATTAATGATAATGTGGCCTCAGTCATATTTGCCCTTCCAAATGGAATTCTCTTTCCATGGTATGAATTACCGCAAAAATATTGATTGATCCCTTAAGATTGGCGAAGCTTAGTATTATAGGTATTAACAACGTCTTCATAATATATGAATCAGGTATCATTCCTTGCCGATATAAACAATTTAAAGCTTAGAATTTATTATAAAGTATATCTGAGGTCCATTAAATTATATGTATGGCATAAATAAGGATCAACTTCCTTTAAAGGTTGGAATTCTAATTTTTGATCAGGTGGAAGTCTTAGATGTTGCAGGACCTTTTGAGGTATTTACCGTAACTCGTCTTACTGAAGAATTCAGACAGGAAGAATCATCACCATTCAAAGTATTATTAGTCTCACAGAGTATGGATCAGGTTTCAGCCATTGGAGGACTGCGCTTCACCCCAGATGTAACTGTGGATAATTGTCCCGAATTGGATATACTTATAGCTCCAGGAGGAAGGGGAACACGTACACAGGTAAGGAACGCCAATCTCCTCAAGTGGATTGCTGAGAAGTCTGGCAGGACTAAA
>JALZGI010000557.1 GCA_030861105.1 Thermoproteota archaeon | reverse complement strand
GTTATACAACAACTGAAAAAAGATAGACCCGTTGGATGTTGTTTTGAAATAGTAAATCTTAATAGCTATGCTATAGAAAGGAAAACGAAATACTGAGCCAAGTATACCCGCAGGGGGCGGCTCAACGAACTTGGGGGGAACCTGAGTCGCTACTCCTGCGATTGTCTAACATAACAAGCTCAAATACTTATCCGTTGTGTCGATCTGTAGAGAAGGCGGCTTAATGAAAGGGTACAATAAAGCTCATCTAGTCTTCTTCTCTGACTTTTGTAGCCTTTTGGTAAAAATTCTATTTAGCGGTACTATCATTATGATTAGTCATAACAGGTTTGAATAAAACTTTATGTAAAATAATAGAATTTGTCCAATTATAGGAATAACCTGTCTGGCCACACCTCTAGGTCTGTGCTTAAAATTATGGTGCTAACACTATAGCACAGTCCAAGGCCAGATACTTTGCCGCAGGAGACTCAATTTGATGATTGATTCGCAAACCTTACCTTAGTTGGGTCTAGGGTCACCCTGCGGCATTAGGATTATGGCTGCCAGATGTAGGCCCTACTCACTGGTGGAAATTATGGTATTTAGTGATTGGAGTAATAGTAATAGTAATAGTAATAGTAATAGTAATAGTAGTTACTTGATATGACTACCTTCTAAATTATCTCGCGCACTTCTATCCAGTCTGTATTTTGGTGTTGACATGTAATCCCCGAGTTCTTCAAATGGTCTGTTTGCAAAGTCTTCATATTTCTCTATTTGATATGGCCAATCAATGCGGTTGCCATCATACTCAGTCCTCATAATCGATAGACTCACTGAGCTCGGTTCTGAAGATGGTCGCATATCATATAGCGTTTTAAAGTTCTTTTGATTAAATGGAAGATCGTATTGTTTCTTAAGCTCTCTAACACCAACAACACCATGCACTTTGGGACTATTGGGATTGTTCTGTCCTGTGGTATCATACCATATTTAAACTCAGGCCTATCCCATATCCCCCAAGTTATGAAAGACTCTATTACTTCATTGCCCTGGCTGTCTATTGCAATCCATTGCTGCTTGAAGCGAGCCACTCTTTTCCCATCTGTTGTTTTGAATGGAACTATTTGATTTGCCTGTTTTATAGGATAGGCTTTGTCCTCCCTTCCTCTTCTCCACTCTATTGGTAAATCAGATATCTAATGGAATGTCTTTGTATGTAGATTTGTTACCTTCTGTAACCACACTTCGTGGCCCTTCTTCTCAGGTGGTCTCTCGTATTTTAGGTTGGGATGTTTAACAGGTTCATTGTTCCATGCTTGTTCTATCTTTTGAAAGTTAACCATATTGTTGTTACTGCACTATAGGATCGAGAGTACTTTTAAGATTTGCTGTCTTGGTGGTTGTTACTATTAATCCTATGGGGGTTAATCGGTAAGGAAAGATAAGTCTGCTCCCTACGGATTTTCTATGATTATACGCCAAGTGCCATCCAACTGTTGACGTAGAACATCTGTGGTTTTATCACCAATGCTAATTGGTTTTCCATCAGGCCCAGTCTCGCTGAATGACCATTCAGTACTCGCGAGGGCAAGATTACCCACCTAAACAACTCCCTTTACATTTGACTGCAAAGTGCCGTTCATATCGATAAAACTTTGCAAACTTTGACGTATCTTTCAAGACCGTTAACAACTTGTCCAGGTTGAATAACAAGCACGCGTCAGGTTCATACATCCTTATTAGAGAACTTGCATCTTTTGCATTGAACCCTTTCACATAGGAACTAAGGAAATCTTTTGGCGTCATCATGTTAGTATGGACTAGTATCATAATAAATGGTGCTCGTCTTTCTCGCTAGTTATACTTGTATTTTGTACAAACATTTCCTTTCATGTCAAATGTTACCTCCGGCTCTTCTCCGTACTTATAGTCAAGGTAATGATAAGAATACATGGCTCCTTCTGTATAATGATCATGAGCTACAATACAAAACGGTATCCGTCTCATTATTGCAGCCTTGTATGTCGCAGACTTCCTTTTTTGACATCATGCAGTATAGGCTTGGGCTGTGTTTTAGCTTTCTTCCTTTCTTATATAATGAAAAATAAAACCAAAACCCGCAGAAAGGACGCATCTATCCTTTGGGTGCGACAGTCAAGTTCTACCCTACGGGCTTTGGATCTTTTGTCATCTGTTTATTATATATCCAGTCAGATCTCATTGAATAAGCCGGTTGAAGAGGTAATGAACTTGATGGGTCACAGAAAGACTTATCTATCATATAGAAGATTATTCTGCATGTCTTCGACTAAAGAGGACAA
>JALZGI010000556.1 GCA_030861105.1 Thermoproteota archaeon | reverse complement strand
CTGTCATAAAAGGAATTCAAGGTGGACTCAAAACCATGTTACCTGAAGCAGATCAATCATTTGGACAGATTTCTGATTTACTTGGTGGCATCATGTCAGGGTCTAGTCAAATGGCAACGACTGAAGTGGGAACTAAAGAATTGACATTCGACGAAGAAGCAATCAAGATTATAGAGGAAGCGAGTGCTATAGTCGAGGAGGATACAAGAGATAAATTCCCTGACTTACCAATACCCTCCCCTGCTGAAAGAATGCTGTCTTCAGATAACAATGATGGAAGAAGAGAAACATCAATGTATTAACAGTAAAAAAAGAATTTAATCCTCCACTTTTGCTTTATATTCCGCTGTAATGGTTTCTGTGTCTATTGGTAATATGATTTTATATAGTTAGAACATAGTGTTCGTCCTCAGTTCGTTTTATTTTTTTTTCTATTGGCATCCCGGTAGGCCACACTGTCAAAATGATAGCTGAGACTATGACTCATTGACGTAGAACTTTGCTTTGGTTAACCAGTTATTTATATTATTACAAATACTTTTATATCATATCTATCGCGGTAATAGCGGATAGATATATGTGATAAGTCTACTCAAGGGAGTCAGATAATAGCATGCTAGGGAGTGACCATTACACGTTATGAGCAGTTACTTCAATTACATCCTTATCCTTATATCAATATCTGGTAAATCCAGATTTTCCATTTTACCTCATTTTTAATAAGTAAATGCTTAAAGATACAGCTGGTTCAGATTCATATGAAAACTATTACTTGTCGCGAAGCAGGATTTGAGTGCGACTATATTGTAAGAGGTGAAACAGAGGAGGAGCTTTCTTACATAAACTCTTGTTACTCTTTTATGGATGTAGCATTCGCTATTTTTGATTAAGCCATTTTCTTTAATTTACGTCTGGACAGATCAGTCAATAGAGCCAGATAAGCAAATGCTATGTTTATATTAAAGTGTGCCCAAGTCCTTCCTAATCCGAGAGCGTGATCGTCTTCATAAAGGAAGATCCGACGAAAAATATCAGTAACAAAAAATCTGTAAACGAGAGTGATCGAAATGAATATAGATTAACAGAGCATTTAGACACCCTCGACCAAGGACCGAAGCATTTATGCGATGGTTAGGTTCCGAAAATAAAACGTCCAGTAAAAGCAATCCGATTATTCTGAAAGAATTTGTTCACACAAAATATAGTGTGCTATGTGACAACACAATTGGTCAGAATGTAATTGTTGAAGCCCACAATGGCGTACCTTTTTGCAAGACCATAACGCAGATGACTGTGGACACGTTGGATTTGTTATACTTCTTGAACAGAAATATGAGACAGATGGGAGTGTTGTGGAATAGACTATGGTATAGACTTGAGTCCTTACTTCACTTTCTTTACTTGACCCTATTCTCCATCTTGAACATATGGTAATATGATGATTACCGAAAGCGTAGTGTAGGGGTTAAACCCAGAATAGAGGGATGAATATCGATACTGTTGGACAGAACAATTGAATTGGAAAACGACGTACGTGATATACTTACTGAAGCTTCGCATAATTCAAGAGAATAGTCTTCGGCGCTAGAGTGCTGATATACAATAAAAAAGGTGATTGAGTAAACAAAAATAGCCAATAATTCATAGGCAAAGATCCCTATGAAGAAGCCCACAGGCATATATGAGAATAGAACAAGAATACACTTCCCATTAGAACTCGTATTAAATGTCTTCACTGAGAAATGAGAAATTGAATGGGAAGTTCGCAATGCCCGCTATGGTTTATACCAGCAAATCCGGTTTACCGCAAAAACATTTTAGTCATGATAGATAAATGCTCAGGAGACTTCAGTCAAATAAAAAATTTTTTCCAATTAGAGAATATTTATTGGCTAATGAGGTTTAGTTTCATCAAGTAAATAAGAAGTACATTAAATGAAAGAGACCGTAAAGTGTAAGGAAGACGTTGCTGATCTAGCAATTTCTGTGACTAACGAGCTAGCCAGATGCGCGTGCAGCCATTGTGTAGACATCTATATCAGGGGAGAGGAAGAGCATTTTTCGTTAAAGAATAGCCAAATTGGAATTAAATGTTAGAGTAACAATAGTAATGACGAATACGAACCAATATATAACAATAGCAGAATAAACAAGGGGGATCACAAAAATACTGTCAACACTCTAGTACAGTAAAATAACGGGATTATTGGAAACAAGAGTGCTAGACTGCCCTCATTCCTTTCATGAGTGATAATGTATGAGATCTTGTTCTTGGTCTTTGCTACATTCCGAAAGGGATAGCAAAGAGACGCTATAGATGCTTTGCTCTTTGTATCTCTTTCAGGGGTAGTAGCTCTAGGTCTTCAATATTGCCAAAGTAATTAGTCCCAGTAGTTTTCAATCACGTTTAGTTGTACTCCTAGGTTATATACAGATGACTTGCAGGCATGTAAGACTACCTAGAGTAATCGATTAAAAGTTCTTGTGCGAATCAGATTCCGTTTTTTTAATCGATTTCATATGATTCAACTTTATGAGAAATACATTGGCAAAAATAGCCTTTTACAATAATCCTTTTTAGTTTTGTCAAAAAATGCAAGGGATGAAAGGTGTTCGGATGCTATTCTAAATTAGTATTACTTAAAAGGGTATGACTGAAATAACTATGCTATGAAAGCATTAGCATGTAGAAATGTAGGTTTCGATTGCGATGCCGTAATCAGGGGTGATTCAGAAGAGGAAATTATGGCAAATACTACAAAGCATGCTATCAAAGAGCACAATATGAAACCTGAAGAAATTGCCTCCGAAGAATTCGAAGAACACGTCAGAAGTCTTATCACTACTGCATGTTGATAGTGATGTATGATGAATTTACAATATGTAGAATGTTATTAATGTGATAAGGACAAAGATATGTTCCCGAAACTAATCCAGATTACTTTTGTATAAATTAAAGATTTTCTGTTATTTCCTCTTTAGGCTTAGGTCCGTACTGAATTATTAATAATATATTGTCACCTATCGATTTTGGAGAGGTGGTTAACATATTATTGATCTGCATATCCTTAGTGTCAAGTTCTGCCTCGAACTCGTTTAAAATGCGTTCTATATCCGTGGCGTTTTTACCGTCCGCATCTGTCTTTATAAGAAATACTTTGAATATCACTATTATTCTACCGGTCTAGCTCTTTAATAGGTTCTTTGATAGGATATTATCCGATTTGGTCTCTAAGAATGAAAGGAGTACCTTGATAGATTCGGTGTAAAAAGGAAGTTGTAATAGGAATCAAAACGGGACGATGGAATGAGAGTTCCGAAATTCTTGGCTATCCCTGGTATGCTTTGTCCAACTCATCTGAGTCTGACTTACTACATAGATCTACCTCTATTATTCGTTACCAGAGCACATGGAATATTCGCGGCCTATAATCAAAAGAATCCCGATCAAGAAACGAAATCGCTTTTGTCAATGCACATAGGAAATCGCTACAAGGACTAGAGTTCTTTTCGCCGCCTATATATATATATCGCGGTTTACTCTTGGCAACTAAAAGGCCGCAGGAGACTCAACTAATCAATGAAACAGGTTGGCAAAACCAAGCCATTGAGTCAGGGATAACCCTCGCTAGAATGTCTAAGCCATCTGCAGGATTTGTAGCAGAAGGAGTTGAAGTGACGCTTATCTTTTGATTGGCTCCATTTGTTTACCAGTCTCTTTTTATCATGCTAACCCATGTAATACATGATTTGCTGTTAACCCATGTGATTGACTCTCTCAGTTACCTAGAGACTATTTAAGGCATACAATATCCTTTACTTCACCAAGTCTAATTTACAGACAAAGGATCGTCTATCAACCTAAATCCTACCAAGGAAGTTGCTTATGATTAAAACAAGCGATGTTAAAATGATGGGATTTCGATTTGGATTGGCTAACTGTTAGCAAATGTTATTTTTACCTCCTCTGGTAGAATAATCACTTCTACAAAAGAATAGTTATGACTAATAGTCTTATGTAATAGAGACTAACATATACTTTAGTACTTACTTTGCTCCGGCATAAATATCTGATTAGCCTCCTTGTGTTGAATGGATCCCCAAGACCAGCGCAAGATCCTAGAAGGAATATGTTATATTGCATTAACAGTGGATGAGAAAATTCAATTCGTAGGTATTATTGAAGGCAGCGGAAAATTACTCGTTGGTAAACATAGACAAAATATAGAGAAAATAGAGGACCAAGATTATTCTTGCCTTTTCAAGCCAAGTATAATCTATTCGCGTTTTATTATCCCTACATTAAACTCGTGTAAGAAGTCTGGTAAAGATTCTATCGAACTTGTTCAATTAGATAATCTGAAATTGGCGATTATGCCGTTACTCATGGAAACTGATAGATTTCTTTGCATATATCTTCATCCTTCGGCCTCATATAAGGAAATAATCGGCAAAGTAATAGAGACCGTATAATATACAGTCAGCAAAAACCTAGTGTGTATCAGTTCCAATTTTACCCACCCGGCATGATCATCACTTTATAGAAAGTGCATACAGATATGCAAGTGCCCACCAGCAAACCCTATTTGGTCAATTTCATAATAACTCTCGAAATAAAGGAGAAGAGGCAAAATGATTAATAGTAGTGCTTTTATATTTATCATGGGATGGCGGCTAAGAAGAAAAGCACCAAAAAGAAAAAGTGATAGAAAAAGAAGGAATAAGACAATAAACGATGATAGGAGTTTAATTGGACATTGTTCCTTTCTTTTTCATCTTTTTTATTATTTTTTTACTACAGTTAGCTGGACGATAGTATAACAGAAAACAGGGCAGTCTAACTAAACATGTTTCTACTTTCACAATGTTATGTAGTGTATTCTGGATATTCTTTGGCAATCGAGGTAATTTTGATTTTTGCCCGGTCTTTATCCTCCTTAATATGCCCCCTGGCACAAAGTTCCTGGAAAACTCGGTTTTTAAGAGCAGCGTTATCAGTGTTGAAAGCATCTATTCCAATTGACTCATTGTGCACTTCTGCAAAAATAGCATTCTTGTCAACGCTTATACTGTCGTTGTTCCGAGTTTTTTCTATGAGTTTTCTCATTATACGAACACAAATTTTGTTTACATCAGCGTCAAGTACGGATGGATTCATCGTAAATTATCTATTGATAAAACCTCATCTTTTAACCTTGTGTATGACATACATCATCATCATCATCATCACCACTAGAAATATCAACAGATCTTGTCTTTTTAAATTGAATTGAGCCAAAAATGCTAATAACATAAGGGAGGAGAATTTTGTGAATATTTAATATTATATGCAGTCATAACAGCACAAGGTTTAACCACCCATAATCATAAAATAGTATACCACATGGTTTCAAATGATGTTATTATAAAAAGTATTAAAGAGGATTTAAATTGCTTTGGATGGGAGTTAAAGGATGGAAAACTGATTAAGCTCTTTCAATTTCCCAGTTTTGCTAGAGCTATTGATTTTGTGAATGAAATTGCAATTATAGCTGAAAGACTTGACCATCATCCAATCATCACAGTTAATTGGAAGATTGTTAAACTTTCCCTAAAGTCATTTGACGTTGATGCTATAACACAAAGAGATATTGCCCTTGCAAAAGAAATAGAAAGATTAACGAACAGCAAAAAAATAGATGACAATAAAACTTGAGGATGTGTTGGTAGTATGTATTTTTATACCGGGGTTATCTTGGATTTCACAACCTATTGCTCATTTTGACTTCTTGTTCCTGTTAGAAATACGTTAAATAATTATACTGATACCTGTGACCTTAGAAATATATTAGTCAGAAATAGAATCTGTCTTCAACATCAAACTACTCCACTTTTACATTATGCTTGTTTTGTCCTGACCGAAGCGCTGAAAATGAGACTAACCAGTATTCGTTCATGTTTAATGAACTAATAAATACAGCAGATAAGATACCCAATATATTACTATATTCATCCAATGAATTTATATAGATGTAAACAAATTGAAGGAATATTTTGATGGTTTGTCTTAGTTATTTGGAAGACTTTTTGTCTTCCTTTTTCTGCCAAGCTTGTGCCCATTAACTATTTTCCAGATTATGTCTTACTAGAGTACCTTGACTGAATATTAGGAGCAATCTCATGTGTCGGGGACAGCGCTTACTCTTAGTCAGTTAAGTAATGACCTGCCTCAATAGGGTTAAACCTATTCCTGCAAATAGATATATGGAATTTAGCCTAAGATCGTACGAAAGTATGGCGAAGGCAACTAATTCCATTTCGGCCGAGGAATCAAGGAGTACTTCAAGTGAAAAACATGACAAATATCAGAATTTCTCAGCAATAAGAGAACATGAATTGGACTATCAAAGACGACTTAGGCGTAGCGAATTTACCGAAGGCTTAAGCAAGGAGGAACTCATAGAAATGGCAAATACGGCCAAAACAGTGTCATCAGTAAAAAAGTCGGAACATAAAAAGACAAGAAACAGACCTGTTATGACTGGAGATTAGCCTTCGTAGTTTATCATGCGTTATGGAAATTGTAACTTCGTAATGTTTATATCAACCTAGCAACTTTTCTACCAAATTCAATCGTGTAATCTAATCGATTTTTTAGAGTCCAGCCTGTCTTTAGCGAAGATTGTCCAGTTTGTTATCTTGATTGTCTTTGGATTCTATGACTTCTTATTTAACCATTCTCAGATTGTAGAATAAGACGTATTTTTAAATATGCCTTACAAATTCTGATAATTTAGACTCTAATAATGAAGCTGGAGAAAGAATACTACAGAATAAAATAATTGCGAGGTGAAACTAAGTTCATAAAATCAAGCCAATTATTAGGAAATAGGGCGCGCTTCTTTACTACATTATTTTCCAGTTTATTCGCCATTTTATTGATTCTGTCTTTGGATATTGTGTATGCTCAAACAAATGTAACTTCAACCGTGCCTAGTGACGAGAATTCGCTCATAATAATGGTGAACTTAGAAAGGATCCGTAACCAGATTTTGTTAGCAGAAAAGAGTTTAGCTTCGGGCGATACGGATATGGCATTTGCCCATTCTTATATTCCACATTCGGTAATTTTTCCATCAATCAAAGACCAACTGACTGCTATTAATTCAAAGGCAGGATCGCAGCTTGAATCACTATTAACGGATTTACCCATCAGTATCAGGACTGGCCATAATGAACAGGAACAAAGACATTTGATAGCTGATTTGAGATCAATTGAACAACTTTTAGACAATATTTCAAACCAAACCATAGGCCAACATCTGTTATCAAACAGAAATTTTATAGCAAATACCATTGTCTACCTTCTGAGAGACGCAGAGCAATCCTACAGTCTTTCTAATGCGACCACAAATACAAATCAACAGTTTAGTAAAGTAGACTATGAAAATGCACAAGGTCTTATAAATATATCAAAATCAAACTATGAAAAGATAGCTGGTTCTATAGATGAAAGAAGAAGACAAGAAATAGATTCATTTTTTGTTCAATTAGAAAATTCAATTAGACAAAGGAATAACGTAGATGAAATTTCACAGTTTGCTGCTGCAATCGAAAGGGATTTGATAGAGTATCTTTCAATAGGAATTGTTAATCAAGGCGCATCACCAACGATCGGTGAGCATTCTCAATATTTCACAACTATAAGAAATCTGATGTCAGATGTTGTTAATGAAGTTAAACAGAATGGCGATTATAGGCAGGCAGATAAAGCTGCTATGACTGCATATTTGGATAATTATGAGTATCTTGAGGCGCCAATTGAAAGGCTTAATGCAACATTAATGGAGGTTATAGAAATAGACATGAGAGAAGAACTACGCGATATGTTGAAAGAAGAACAGCCTATTGCTGCAGTAGAGAGTTTTGTTAATGGCATTCTTGTAAAACTTTCAACTGCTGAAGAATTGTTAAACAATGATGCTTCAATTTCAAGTCAAAACCAAGTTACATCTACTACCGGACAATCTCGACCTGGATTTGCCGACATTGAGGGATTAAGTCAGGGCTTTGGAACCTATACAGGAGAAAGAAGACAGATGGGTGAAGCAGATGATCCGTCAAAGGCTGCGGTCAGAAGTGATATTGACCAAATTAGAATAAAGCTTGATGAGTCTCTAAATCTGTACAGACAAGGAGAGGTTCAGGAAGCTTTGACAACCGCGCGCTCTGCATATTTGGATAGCTATGAAAAAGTAGAAATCCCATTAAGACCAATTGACCCAGATTTTACGCTTGATATGGAAATAAAATTTGCCGAACTTCGCAACCTAATACAGAGCAATGCAGAATATGAGGCAGTATTAAAAAAGACCTCAGAAATTAAAAGTGGATTGGATGAATCCGAAAGGCTTGTATCCGGAACTGGTATTATAGCCCCTAGCATTGCTTTCTCTACTTCATTTTCTATAATATTCAGAGAAGGACTAGAATCTGCACTAATCATTGGCGCCATAATCACATACCTGGAGGCATCGAGAAATCAGAGATTCAAAAAGCATGTTTATTATGGGATTATTGTAGCAGTTGCAGCCACTGCTGTGACATGGTTCATAGCTCGATATATAATTGAAATATCTGGTGCAAGCAGAGAATTAATTGAAGCAATCGCAGGTATATCTGCGGTAGCCGTTCTGTTCTGGGTTAGTTTCTGGGTTTTAAATAAAATTGAGACAAAAAGATGGATTGAGTTTGTTAAAGCAAAGGTTTGGAAAGCAACAACCACAGGAAGCGTATTGGTATTTGTTATGCTTTCTTTCTTCACGGTGTATAGGGAAGGATTTGAAACCGTTCTCTTTTATCAAGCAATATTAGGTTTTGCCAGGTACATGGAATGGTATGTTATAGCTGGAATGGTATTGGGGTTAGCGGTAATAATAGGGGTGGCAATAGGAGTGAGAAAATTAGGTAGAAAACTCCCGCTAAGAGTATTATTTGGCCTAACCATGGCTATTGGTGCTTACATGTCAATAGCATTCATGGGTAATGCTATCAGAGAATTCCAAGAAGTCGGATATATCCCGACTACTCATTTGATAGGTACGATTCCACGGCTGGATATTAATCTTGCAACCATAACAGGCATTCATCCAACACTCGAAACAATTGTAGCTCAGTTGATATTGCTGTCGGTCTACATAATCGGATCGCTTTACATTCTGATATTGCAGCCAAGAAAGAAGAGAGCAATAGAAACCTCAAGAAAATCTATGGCAGACTTAGAAAAAAAAGGGAGTACCTCTGCAGACAAATATTAGACGATAGAATAGGTGGATAAATTTGCAATTTCTGATTAAAATCGGAAGGTCTGAGAAGTAGAGGATTAGGATCCATCAATAATCTCAGAAAACAACAGAAAAAGTCAAAGACGTAGCAAAGGTAGGCAGGGAGAGCTCCTACTCCTATCCCAGCTGTGTTTCCCTTCAATTTAGCAAGCTCTACCTAATAATCATTAAATATTGTATTGGTTCTGCTTTTTAATAGACATCATACTGTTTAAATATTAGGCGACCCTAATTAGGTCGGCCTAATTACATGCTACTAAAGAGTGATTTTGGGAGCCTGAGTGACAGCGACATAGCAATACCATTGTTGCATGAGATCATAGACGAAATAACCATTAAGATAATTTCATCTACTATCGATGCAGCAAAGAGTGTATTTCAAATATGTTATGAGAACAAAATTCCTCTAAGTTCAACTTATAGGAAGATTAAGAAATTGCAACGCGATGGGCTGGTATCTATTGAAAAAATAGAAACTGATGGCAAGGGTAGAAGGGTTGCGCTCTATAGGAGTAAAATTAAGTCTTTAGACTTTAACCTGAAAAAGGAGAGCGTATTATTGCAATTTGAACAAAATGATGGATTTATGAGTAAGCATAAGTAGAAAACAAGAACTATTCTTTTTTAGGATGGGTCGTTCAGATTGATGTGAATCAATATACGTTATCATCCGTTACCTTGGAATTCATAGTTGTTGACCTAATGTGTATTCAATTTAAACATAGTGTAAGCGCAGTCCAGTATGATTGATTTCTCATTCAATCTATATTCTAGCCACTATCTAAAAGGTACATGCAACATTAATAGTTAAATCTATTAATATATCATTACAAGATATTGGGGATTATAATTACAAATAGTAAAAAGACTGCGCCATATGAAGACAGAGAAGAACTCTATATCTATACCGCTGAAGCTGAACATGTGGAAATGTATCTAAAGGCAATATGGACAATTAGCGAAAGAAAGGAAGAAGTCAAGGTTAGTTCCATTGCCAAACTTCTCAACATAAGCCAGCCATCTGTAGTTCAGATGCTACGTAAGCTAGACGACTCCAATTTGGTTGAATACAGAGGCGGAAAAAATGTGGTAGGTCTTACTCCCGAGGGACAAAGGATTGGTAAACAGATGATAAGAAACACTAGACTGCTAGAAGTGATGATGAAAGATGCTCTCAAAATTGAAATAGACGAAGAAATGATTTGTGGGATAGAACATCATATGAAGAAGAAATTTACGGATGCACTGTGCACACTGTTAAACCATCCGAGAAAATGCCCACATGAGCATAATATACCCTATGGGCAATGTTGTAGGAAATAGCACGATAGATATCTGAGTGCGTTGTCTTGGAAATCAAAATGGATGCAAACGAGTTACCATGGGGAATCGCATGAATATATACAGACAAAGCCCTAACATACGTGTAATCTACGAGGCCATGCGAGAAATCCCTGACACCAAATTAACTCGCTCTCATTATTGAGAATTGCCAGTTGATATAAATAAGAACCCATATTATGCGATGATATGAAGCAATGCAAAATCAAGTCTTCGATAGCAATGGCCTTGGTTCTGATATCGGGCAGTACATTTCTGTCGTTGGCAGTGTCGTTTGAAGCCTCCGCTACAACAGAAGAACAAGAGGAGCCTCAAAGAGAGCCAGCAGAGCTAATTTCTACTATTCGTGACCTATTAAATCAGACCATGACTGAATACAACAGACAAAACTACACCGGAGCGGCTGACCTAGCTGATGTTGCATATATAGACAACTTTGAATTTCTAGAAGCTCCATTAGCAGAAGAAAATGAGCAAATGATGGAAGAAACAGAAGTAACACTTAGAGAAGAACTAAGTAGCTTAATTGAAGAAAGAGCGCAGCCGCAACAGGTGCAAGAGCTTATCAATGAAATAAATAGAAGCTTAGATC
>JALZGI010000554.1 GCA_030861105.1 Thermoproteota archaeon | reverse complement strand
GTTATACATATACTGTTTAGATCCCCGTTGTTACAATAACATGAAAATATGGCCAATTAATAATATTTTCAAATACACCGATGGATCTTGTAATATAGTATTGATAATAAGTACTTTGATGCATGATCCTTCTTCCTATGGAATGTCTCCTTTTTGCATATGCTCTGACATTATATGTCTCTGCATATCACCTAAATTGTCAAACTGCTTTCCACATGATCTACATTTGAAATATTTGGAAAGATCCTCATTCTTACTGTTCTGATTCTCTATAACTGGGCTCACCTAATCTGCTCTTACCTCCTCTTATGCATGAATACCACACCATGGTTGATAAGGATTAAGTTAAAGAAAACTGCTCTGGCTGTAAATCTTATTAAAAAGAAAAATTAGACAGATACAGTGAAAGACAGAAGTTATAGCTCTAAAGATTTTCTGAGGGTAACCGTTAATAAAGCACAGAAATTTCTAAATAAAACACAGGAGCACGCACTTCAAGGTGTAAATCCAGGTGGAATCTACCAGGCTATATGGTGCAGAGATGCAGCATATATTCTCAAAGACTGGTTTCTATCTGGCAATATTCCTGGAGTAATGCAGCAGATTTATCAAATATGGTCCCATCAAATACTAACTACCAAAAGGGAAAAAGTAGTTTATGGCAGGGGCTCACCAGAAATGAAATTTCTGTCAGATGTGGCAGGAGAAGACAAACAAAAAGAGTTTGAGGGTGCACTACCAACTACGATATACCAAGCTGGATTCTCTGAAGTCTATGGACAAAATCCAGATATTGATTCTACAGCATTGATGATCTCTACATCGTCATGGATATTAGCCAGGTCTATAAAAGACAGACAGGCTCTGTCTAAAACTTCGCCATCAAGAGCAGTGGCGACATCAGTTATAGCTTCTGAACATTCATCAGATTATGTTTCCAGCTTATTACTGAAGGTAGGAATTACAGATCCTTCAAAGGTTATTGGTTTTGTAGTTCCTAGAATGCTAAAGGCAGTTGACTATTTAAAAAATCGCGATATTGACAATGATGGATTGTTGGAACAAAATCATAATGAGGATTGGATGGATACCATTCTGAGAGCTGGTAAAATAGTTTATAGCCAAGCTTGTTGGATTCTTGCATTAGGTAATTTATCTGCTTTATTATCGGCGCTTGGTAGAAAAAATAAACTTGGTATGATAGTAAAACTAAGGGATAAGGCTATAGATGCAGTAAATCAGGAGCTATGGTCAGAAAAAGATGGATGCTATCTTGATATACAGGAAACACATCATATTGGAGGCCCCTACAGAACTCTTACACAGGACGTATCTCTTTTTTTGGTAGCAATTACAGAGAATACAACAAGAGATAGCCTCAGGATTAAAACAAATCAAAGTAAAAAAGTAAATGGGAAGGCAGAAATTTTAGATCAGACTCATTACGAGAGGTCGATACGCACTCTTGACGCAATCAAAGCCAGGGCATGGAAAAAAAAGTGGCCACTAGTAACTGAGGTTGAACTAAAAGCCACAGGCCCTTGGGTTCTCAAACCGTATCATTATCACAATCAAACATTTTGGCCTTGGACAACAGGAATAGAAATGCTTGCAAGAAGTAGGTTTGGGCAGTATAAGGAATGCGATGCATTGCTCTCAAAACTTGCGTCAGAAGGACATCCTCATATTCATTCATTTTATGAATGGATAAATCCCGTTGTAGATCGTCCAGAGGGATCATTTCCATTTAGAACGGGAATATCTGCCGTAAGAACAGCTATTGCTGATATTGTCCAAAGAACTAAAAAGAGGTATTAGTATTCAAGAACTGTTAAAACCTATAATTATTTTGATACTGCAAAGAATACCACGATCTTGTTAACTGAAAACCGTCACCAAATAGTGAATTTTTGATAGCAGTTTTCTAGAAAATCTGTTTATCTTGAATATTTATATCTAGGTCTAGAAATATGTCGTTTATAATTCAAATGAAGGCCAGTGACGACAGTAACAATATTTCCGACCATGATAAAATTTCCAGGATTCTAGTTCCAATCGATGGGTCTGAACTTTCAAGAAAAGCAGCAGATTACGCAATATTTTTATCATCTAAACTTGGCACTGAACTTTGCGTTATACACGTGGCAAATGATATATCCTATGAGCATAATGTGGGTTCATATGGGCTTTATGACATTGAGACACCCGATGAAATAAAGCAGCTTCTGCGGGAAGAAAGAGGTATAACAAAGGAGTGGTTCGATAAGATAAAGGCAAGTGCTGACAAAAAGAGTATTCAGATTATAAAGACAGAATTGGTCACTACTAGATCTTCAACTGAGTCAGCTATCGTACAGTATGCTGACAGAAATCGAGTGGATTTGATAGTTATGGGAACAGCAGGACATTCTGGATTTAGGAAATTAATTCCCGGTGATGTCGCATCTGGTGTTCTTAAGCATTCCCATTGTCCTGTAATGATGATAAAATAATCCCATACAGTAAACTCTATGTTCTATCATGTTATTGCGATTTTCTATAATCCTAGCACAGATACTACACTTTCTTTTAGCTGCTGTAACCAGTTGGGAGAGAAGCGTAACAACTTCTAAAGTCAACTATGTCGTGTGAGATAGTTCGTTTCAACTATCAGACTTGTCTTGTAGAAGATTGTTTATCGAAATTTCATGATTGGCTTATTGTGCTATAATTTGTAACATACCATTCATCCATGGATGTATAGCACTGCGA
>JALZGI010000551.1 GCA_030861105.1 Thermoproteota archaeon | reverse complement strand
GGATAGGTACGACAACTTCGGAATCAGCAGCTGACGCTGCTTTTTCCTATGGGAACAGCAAATGAACCTGCTGTTGGAATATTACCATAGAATGGACCCGCTGAAGCTTGCTTCCAATTACCCTTTTGGCCAGCTTTTTTTCGAAGAGGATTCAATACCATTGTTATTTTAGTTTACAAGTAATATAATTTTATTAAGAAGATTATATTAGCATAATTTTGTCATTAAGATTGTTACTATATTTTAGGAACTGAGTCACAACTAATAAGAGTAGAATCATGCTTTAGTATAGTATCTCTTAGGTAACCACCTGCTAAAATTTAAAAAGTTGCTAACAGTTGATGTCCTCCTTGCCCGGAATAATATAGGGGCTTTACCTTTTTTGTTAGATTAGACATGCCTAAAAGGCAGATTTTGGGAGTCCCAATGACTCACAAGACACTAATCTCCGTATACTCGACGAAAAGGTTGATACACATATGATTCCTAGGGTTGTACAAATCACATAGATAGGGGTGGCCTGATTGTATTATTGACTCTACTTACCTTATTAGTAGCACCATTTTCTCCATGGAGTGCAGCTACTCTTATTATAGAAATTGTGCGTATTTGAAGATAAAATTCGTGTGCCAGGGCAACCGATCAATTAGAAAAAGCTGGTCACCTAGTACTAAAGATATCGGCGACCAATTCATATCCGATAATTCAATTTAAAATTTGTATTCCACATTTGCTCTTCGCACTCACACAGTGATAGCACAACTATTTGTGGTGGCTAGATTTGACTCAGTCCGACAACGTTTATAGTCAGTCTTGTGACCATAACTTCACCAGGACAGGTAATTTAAGTCTGTCTTTTGAACAAAATAAGTGGTTTTATCATGTTATATTCTTGCGTCATGACATGATATGAAAGATTCTAGGCTTTCAGTTATGTGCAGAGCACATCCCACAATTGGGATAACGGATGAAACCGGTGTGGTAGCGGGTATCGGCGTAAGCTTGGGTGCGTTACAAGATTCTTGTTCAAGCGGTTTGTAAATACTCACATTGGCGCGATCAGCGACAAGGCTGGGAATGTCAGCATGAGGATGTATTCAGATAAGGAATATGCTTGCTGCAACGATGCGATCATTATAACAGCCGAAGACAAAAAGCATGATAGCTAAACTTATAGTTAATTTCGTCGAACAATCTACTTTCGTTGCCTTTTCGCATAGGTTAACCAAAGAGGCATACCTTTTGCATAAATGAATTTAGACACTTAACACTATAACCTGCAACTATGAACTGATGCCGAACTAATACCCGACAAAATAATCATTGATTCTTAGACTTGCATCAGGAAATTATTACTCGTCATAGAGTGCATCAATTTATTGTTAGTTGAAAGATGCAACTTGATTTGGTTAGTTATTATTATTCTCTTGTTATTGCACTCTCAAAATCTCGTACCCTAAACCGCTTACGAGAGGTAGTCCAAGATCAGCATATCGATGAAGCCCATATTCCGACTGAGGTTCCAAAAGTAGTGCGAGAGAGTGGCCGCCTTCTTGATTCACAGGAAACAACAAATAATTATGAAGACTCTTTTCTCCCTTCCTGACTGATACTGAAACCTTGGGAAATTTGTCCTTGGAGTCTGAAAGAACCACTGATTTAATCAAATATTGTTCTATATGCTCCAATTTGAAACTGCTTGTGCGTTTAGATGTAAACCCATGGCTGTGCAGAAGTTCGATTATTTGACATTTATGTAAAGGAATCGCATATGCATAAGGTAGTTTGACAGATCGTGTGACTTCCATCTGTGGGTTATATCTGGGCATAACAGCTTCTTCTGTCTGCTTTGTTAATATATTTCTCATTTTTATTCGAAAAGCATGATCCGCAATTCTATATTTGCAACGAATTACAATCCTATTTCCTTTTGTAAATGTTCGAGGTTTGGGTGCATCTACTAAATACACAGTATGTTTTACGGCCCATGTTAGAATTGATAATAGAGCATGATATTGTGCTAAAACAATACGCTCTTTCTCACTCTTTGCATTTTTCTGCACTGGTTCTCTTCCTTCTAACAAAAGCGTAAAGCTATCATATCGTAACGACAGGAAATTACGTGCATCTATAATATCATGTGTGCTATGTCTTACTCTACCCGTTGAATTTATTATAACATATCTACCACAACTGTAGTTAAATGGTTCAAGATCCGATTGTATGTGTTTGATTAGATTTTTGATCTCATTTTCAGCTAAACTTTTACGGACAGCCAGATTGGTTGGAACGTCGACAAATATATCTTCACAGAAAGTATAATTTCTTTCTCGTAAGTATTTCCTTTCCGAGGGATAATTATGAACATCAATTATTAAATGCGGTCTCCAAGACCGAACGAAGGAGTGTACTAGACGGCTTTCTTTGGAACGCAATAGAACGTGATCTCTATTCATGTCAATTCCAGCTGGGCCTTTCCTTGTATTTCTTAATGAGGCGTCGGGATTTGCATCTGACAACACGGCAACGTGTACTTGTGGAAAGCGTTTATCAATTGCTTTGGCAAGATAGTTTACAAGCTTTTCGGTTGCTAGACGAGCATATTTTTCATCGCCATGTTGACCTGCCAAGATAAAAACTTTTAATTGGGGGTCGACATTTTCCCCCAGGTATGCAACAGTCATTGGCCTTCCATTTGACGACCATCCTATCGCCTCGTATTTAATGAAATGAGACATTTGATCTTGCTCAGTGGTACAATATTTTGAGTCTAAATCCGGATTCTTGTTTTTATCGGCACTGCCTTTACGATTCAAAGTGTCATGAAGGTATGCTATTTTACAAGCATCAACTCGGGATGATCCACCATCTATTTCCGAGTGATTTTGAGCCTTTATGATCTTTTTATTGTCTATTACAATTAGGTCGTCTGCTTTAGTGAATATCTCAGGACTATGAGTTGCAATTATGATTGTCATGGCATTTTTTAATCTATGCAAAGTAGTCATAATGGACTTAGCTGACTCGGAGTCCAGTGCTGAGGTGGGTTCATCTAGTAAGAGTATCTTTGGTTTCTTTAGCAATGCACGGGCTAATGCAATTCTTTGTATATGCCCTCCTGATATGTGCATACCGCCTGGACCAATATTCGTGTATAAGCCGTTCTCAAAATTATTGATAAACTTTAGAGCATCTGCGTATAGGCATGCCTCTTTTACTTCATCCTCAGTTGCATCAGGTCTTGATAATCTAATATTTTCCATAATAGTTCCGCTAAATATAATGGGCGTTTGTGTTAATACACCGATGGGAGATCTTAGAGATAGAAGCGACACTTTTTTAATATCTTGACCGTCGATTAGAACATTCCCTTCAGATGGATCGTATAAC
>JALZGI010000527.1 GCA_030861105.1 Thermoproteota archaeon | reverse complement strand
ATTATATGTAACAATCAATATGTAATTGAATACAGATAGATGATTGTATAATTTGTATCTCAGTTATAAGAAATAGTCATCGACATAATTATCATATATCATAATGAAGTAATCAAAAGGAGTATCTTCATCATCGGTAACATAAGTAACATCTTGTGAATTCCTAGATAGTTTATGTAATATTATTCGGTCGTGAAGATTAAAAGCGAAATATGATATACAAGCTGCACATAAGATACTGAAGAGAGAAGCAGGTATAACCTATATCATATTGAGAAGAATACATTATAATGTTATACGATTTAAAAATGCTTTGGAATTAGATGAGTCGGAGACCTTGGCCGGACGTTTCAAATCAGTAAGTGCAAGATATTATGTATTAAATGATCCTGAAAAACTCTCAAGCGAATATATATATATATATATATCAGCCTGGCAAAATTTTGGAGTAAATAGCTTTAATATTAGATAAAAATTGATTATCAAACCAAATCAACTACCTTTTTTCTGGGTGCTAAATCTAGTATAGTATGGAATAGGAGCTGGAACTGTAATCGCTATCATAAAGTAGAGCAGACATTCGGACTTCTTAACATCCATTTTCTCTTTGTTTCTATCTCTCCTACGAAGAAGTTGGACGCTATGTCTTGATGTCATATTATTTCATATCTTTCTCTTGATTGATTATTAATCGAATAGACTTGCTCATAATTGTGGTTTATGTCACATTTTTTCGTCCATTATAGCCGTTCTACTTACGAAGAATGGTTGTCTCTCTTCTGACTACTTGACATTATAGAATTCTAGATTAGATGAACAAAAATATCTTTTACTATATTCTTTGGGGTAATTAATTGATCCGTCTTGTATAACCTTGGCTTCAAGGCCAGGAATAATCCTTAGTGGAACAGATGTGATATATACTGTTATTGTAAAATTCTATTTCTTTTACATATTTAGGAATCCAATATGAGGATTTTCTAATGTGTTCAGTAAAAGCCAAAATCACTGGCCCTATCGCTTCTGCATGCTTTATAGCATTCTGAATTGTCATACCTGGTCCAGAATGATCGTTGTAATTGCAATGCACATATAGTCTTCTTTGATGTTCAAGCAACTATGCTATAGATCTAATTAGTATTATAAAAATTGTATTTGCGAAATAGAAGGAATCACTGCATAATATGTTATGTATTATATTTGCATAATCATATAAGAATTTAATGTTCCTTTACATATATCGTGGTATCTACAATTCTTGTTCCAGGTGCTGCCGGACCGGCAGGGATCAATACAATAAAATCATTGAGAATGGCAAACTTCTATGGTAAAATTGTTGCTACAGATTCAAGCTCTTTATCTGCTGGTTTCTTTTTGGCAGATACCAAAGAAATTACTCCTGAAGCAGCTGAACTGTCCTTTACGGAGAGGCTTCTCAATATTGTAAAGATGCATAAAGTTGATGTTTTAATGCCATCGTCAGGATATGATATTTACCGATATAGTGAAAATCGTGAAAAGCTAGCAGAGATTGGCGCTCAGGCTGTTGTAACTGATAGAAATAACTTAGAAACTTGTCGAGACAAATTTCTAACGTATAAAAACCTAAGTAATAAATTTGAACTTCCATTTACAACTACCAATCCACAGCATGTCCCAGCATTTCCAATTATTGCAAAACCACAGTTTGAGAAAGGAATTGGCAATATTATCAAAATTGACGATGAATCAGATCTTAAGTATGTAAACTCTAAATTTGATAATATGATATTCCAGGAATTTCTCCCAGGAACTGAATATACAGTTGATGTTCTTTCAGATTTAAACAAGAAACCATTAATTGCAGTACCTAGGATCCGACTCCAAACAAAAGGAGGTGTTTCTACGATAGGAAAAATAGTACGAAATCCTGATATGGAAATAAATTGTATGAAAATGGCAGAATATGTAGGAATAAGAGGACCATGCTGCATTCAGATGAAAGAATCATCAGATGGTGTACTTAAACTGGTAGAAATCAATGCAAGAATGGGAGGTGGGACAATATTTACGACTTTGGCTGGAGCTAACTTTCCAGCAATGATACTTGATATGATAGATGGAAAAGAAATTTCCATGCCAAAGATTGCAGAGATTATCATAATTAGATATTATGAAGAGATTGTAATAAATTAAGAGGAAAAGGCACTATATTGCAAGCAATTTATTAACTAATAGTCATTTAGGGCCCTACATCCAGGCCAAAAAATAGTTGCATGATTTACAAATCAGTGAC
>JALZGI010000481.1 GCA_030861105.1 Thermoproteota archaeon | reverse complement strand
GAGCATTTTCATAGCAAGCTGCGTTGTGCCCTTCGCCCACCGGAATTGCTGTCGTTTAGCAGCGTTCATTTGGACGGGAAGCTCGCCTGAGACTACGATCTCTTCATCGAAAAGCAATCTCCAGCCTTTCATCTGTGCTCTGAAACTGAGGTCCATGTCTTCTACTAGGGTTCCCGTATGCCATCCACCTGCGTCTCTGATACATGAGGCCCTCCATATGCCAGCCGTTCCATTAAAATTCATGAAGAAGTGTGTCGAGCTTTTAGCCTTCTGTTCCACTAAGAAGTGAAGATCAAGGGAAAGAGCCTGGGCCCCGGTAAGCGCAGAATAATTTTCGTTCATATGACCCCATCTAGTCTGTACCAACCCGACCGTTGGGTCAGAAAAATACTTGAGTGATTTCTTTAGAAATTCGGGAGGGGGAACGAAATCAGCGTCAAAGATTGCAATGAATTCGCCTCTTGCGTATTGCATGCCCATTCGCAGAGCACCTGCCTTGAAACCCAACCTGTCTTGTCTGGACATATAATGAATATTGAAGCCATTGAGTCTTTTTCTTTGGACTGCGTCCATGACAATTTCCTTAGAGTCGTCTTCGGAATCGTCAAGAACTTGAATCTCTAATCTATCTATTGGATAATCCATGTTGCAAACTGCATCGATTAGACGACAAGACACATATTTTTCGTTGTATAATGGCAATTGAATGGTTACCATAGGCAATTGTGAGATGTCTACGTCCCTGCTTTTAGCCTGCCTCCTATGTGATAAATGATACAGGAGAAAGAAGAAATTAAGACTGTATAGTGTTAAGGTACAAGCTACGATAAAAAATACGGATGACACAAAGTAATCAATGCCGCCTGACAAAAGATGACTTCTCCACGAGAGCGCAGTATAGGTTAGAAAGCACTGCCAACGGATCTAGTCTGAATGAGACCATGCACTCAGAAACCAAAAGAGCTGACAGAAACGAATATGTGTCAAGCTTACATCATTTCCGCCTCGTCGCACTTTAGGAGCACTAGCCTTTCTGGAATATCTTTACACATTGTGGTGGACATACATTCTCGCAAGCCATGCAAAATATGCAATCCTTTTCTCTTATCATAAATGGCTTTTTATCAGATGCTGGATGCCCAGGTGTTTCTAACCATTCATATACATTTACCGGACAAGCTTCAATACAAGCTCCATCTGCAATACAAATATCAAAATCTACACATACCTCTGAGCCCCATATACCTAATTGACCTGGCGGATCTATGGGCCCCCATACCTTTATTCCCTGGAAGGTTCCTGCAGCCTGTCTTTTTGTCTTAAACGAAGGATCAATTGGACCATCTATCTTTGAATAGTTAGTCCCAGTTCCTGTCAGGCTTACAGTCGTATTGCCTACAGATGAACTAGAAATATTGGTCTGCGATGAAGTGGATGCGGCGCTGGCAACAGGTTCAACAGTAGGAACTTCTTGGGCAGGACTGACAGAGGAAGAGACCTTATTCTGTTGTGCCAATTTTGGCGTTGGTTGAGATTTAACTCCCTTAGATGAACTTGCTTTCGCGGCAGACTCTGCCATAGCCTTTGCCCTTTTCACAACGCACAGCTGGTTGTGAATGTCCTTCATGCTTTCCAGGGTGATAGGATTGCTGTGACCTAATAGAGATCCACAATCGGTACAGATATACTCAGTGGATGAAGCCACCACTCTTATTCAAGGTCAGCCATTTATCAATTTTTGGATTCCACGTTAACAAGTCTTCGTCGCAGCCGGATCAAATCAAGAGGTACTGGGTTGTCTGCTATTGATAAATAGGACTTTAATCTCCTAATCACGATCTAAAATTACTAGCCTGTTATAATAACTTCAGATGTCCTGTGAGTTTATCTATTAGTTCTATAGGCCCTGGACCGATGCCAATACAGGTAACTGTTCCCGAAGGAATTTGTGTTAGCCCGCTGTCCTGAACGCTTGCAGCCGGGAGACCCATCGTTTGGGCGCGGTTTTCAAGATCGAGCAGTTCATCAAGATCCCTAACCCGCAGGACAACTTTCGCCTGTCCGGTGACAAACCATATCCTAACCCAGTCCTGTCTTTTGTGCCTTGCCTTTTCTGTGGCCATTACCGAAGCATGGGCGACTTGGGCGGCCATCTTACCCCTTCCCATTACAATATCTTTCCGGACGACAATGACCTGCTTAAATCCTCCCAAACCTTTGCCGATCATTTATTAACCTAATAAAAAGGATCCGTCATCATATTATGGAACAGAGTTACGACGTCATAGTTGCTGGTGGCAGTATCTCTGGGTTGTTGGCTGCCAGGGAGATAGCGGCCAGAGGCCATTCGGTACTCGTTCTAGAGGAGGATTCAGAGATAGGAACTCCAGAGCACTGCGGAGGACTAGTTAGTATTGATTCCATTAAGAAACTCGGAGTAGTTCCAAAAGGTGGCACTATTCAAAATCAAATTAGGGCTGCAAAAGTATCCTCGCCTTGTGTAGATTTCCAAATTGAAGCAACTAACCAGAGGGTGGTGGTTGTTGAGAGACGTGAGTTTGACAAGCAGATTGCTTTACAGTCAGCAAGGGCAGGTGCTTCTATAGCCGCTAAATGTTCGCTTTTGAGTGTGAAACCGGTGCCTTGTATTGGGGATAGACAATTTGAAGTCCTCACATCTGCAGGTAAGCTTCAGTGCCGCTACTTTGTGGATGC
>JALZGI010000449.1 GCA_030861105.1 Thermoproteota archaeon | reverse complement strand
GGATAACAATAGGATTTAGGGCGTTGCAACCTAAAACAATTGATAGTCTAATCTTTCATTGCCACAGAAAGGAAATCCTTCATCGCCTATATCGCAGTAATCATCGTTTTCTTCTTCCTCCTCGTCATCGGTATCTTCTTCGTCGTCATCATCTGATCGTTCTTTGCCTGGTCCATCACCACAGAAAGGAAATCCCTCATCGCCTATATCGCAGGCGCCATCATCATCTTCACTAGTTTCGCTTTTCCCCATCATATCTTCAGCACTATCGTCATTAAAGTCGTCGAAATTATCATTAATGTCATCATCTTCATTAACTTTAATTTCGTTAGCATTATTGCTACTTTGGGTGTTTTCATGGGTGCTTTCATCAGCCCTCTCATCGATATCTAAAGGTTCATTGTTAATGTCATTGTTATTGTCATTGTTATTGTCACTATTACCATCGTTATCATCATCGTTATTACCATTATCATTTTCCTCATCATTTTCATCATCATTTTCGTCACTATCTTCGTTGTTATCTTCATCAGTATCATCGATATCGGCAATAGTAGGTCGATCGTCGTTGGTCTCGACTCCTTGACTGTCACTGCCATCATCTTCTGGACTTACTTCGTTGGTCTCGTCTCCCTGGTCATCGTTGCTTGCAAGACCAGGCTCATTGTTTTCTTCTTCAGTGTCCTCTTCTTCCTTTAATGTCTCAGTTTCTTCTTCCGATGCATCATCGTCCCGATCAATGTCGTCGTCATTATCATCATTTTTTGTTTCCTCTAAGTTGTCATTGTCCTCGTCAGATGCAGCGGCGGAGGTAGCAGCAGTGGGGTTGGTGGTAGTGCTGGAAGCGGTCGGGTCAAGTGTGCCAAGTGTTGCTGACTGTGAGATCAGCAAACCAGTATTATTGGCACCGTTACTCATTGTTGAGATTATCGATGGCTGCTGTTGTTGTTGTACCAGTCCCGGCCCCAATCTCATTTCTTCTACTCCTGTTAGATTTACACTATTCCATTTAGTCGTGTTACCAGCTGTGGGACTATCTAGGCAGGATATCTTTGAAGTCAAGTTATTTGTGCCGTTTTTGATTAAGCTGTATGCAGGGGTATAAGTAAATGTCCAAGCAGAGTAGTCGCTAGGTCCACCAGGACCCTTTGCCGTTACCTTTTGCATAGGTTTTAGATCATTTATGTCGGTGTACACTTCACATTGGGCACTAGAAGTGTCAGTTGAAGTACCAGATATTGTAAGTTCACCTGTTGGCACTTGTTGGCCGGTTATATGAGAAGTGATCTTTACCCCCAATGGTGGCGGTATTGACGACTGAACAGCCGCCGCCGGGGAAGAAATTGTTGCTATCTGGCCTTTGGCATACAAATTTTGGCCAGATAAATTAAACATGCAAAGTGAAATACTTGAAAATAATAAGACCAGAGAAAGTCTTTTCATTATCATTCGCTACAGTTCTCCCATCTGAGATTCTAAGATTTGATAAGGATTGATATATTATATATAATTTAATAGAAAAATCCATTCTAAGACATTCAAACGTTGATTGGAACTATCGATTGGTAATTGAAGTACTTGGATGGATGAATATAGCAAGACAGATTGATTGATTGATTGATTGATTGATTGAGTGAGTGAGTGAGGGATGGATATATGGTCATTACAGTTGAGTTCAGTTCAGTATTTAACCTCGTAATGCAATAATATAGGTGAAGGAAGAAAAAACAACAAGAAATGGTTGACTGTTATGTATGTGGCGCCAGTGAAAGGATTCCTTTCAAGTGTAGTTATTGTCAGAATATATTTTGTAATATTCATAGAAATCCAGTTAACCACTCATGTCCCTTTTTAAACATTTATGATGCAAAAAGAAAAAAGATGCTTTTAGATGGGAATAGAAATTACAGAACTGTGTCTGCTAGGACACTTAAAATAAAAACATCCAAGACGGAGCTGCTTCATCTTGGGGTGGCGACGCTGCTTGTTATGGGGGTGGGTCTGTCGTTAAATGGTTATAGATTTATTTCCTGGCAGTTTCTTGCAATATTCATAAGTGCCTTTTTAGTCCACGAATTGGCCCACAAATTCCTAGCACAGTATTATGGAAGCTGGGCTGAGTTTCGAGCATATATGTGGGGCCTTGTAATAACAGGAATATCTGCGCTTCCTATTATGCCGTTCAAGTTTATAGCTCCGGGTGCTGTAATGATTGGGTTATCTGATAGAAGCAAATTCGGAAGAGTCGCTTTAATTGGTCCTCTGACAAATTTGGCAATGGGGTTTTCATTCTTGTTACTTTCTTTCCTTTTTAATTCATTGAGTCCGTACTTTGCAGCCGGTGCATCTTTTAATGGTTGGATAGCATTGTTCAACCTTATGCCTATTGGAGTACTGGATGGTCAGAAAATATTAGACTGGAATAAGGTCATATGGGGGATTACAATGGCAGCTGCAAGTGGATTATTTATAATTGCGTACTTGTGATAAGCTTTTTGACAGGGATTGCAAACAGGGAGAGGGGGTTGAAATATTGATCGTTCATCTCATGCGAATTGAAGACATATCATATTGAATTATTATAATAATAATAATACAAAAACAGTACGCCCTGAGTAGTCAGGTTCTTAGGCGCAGTATGATCTATAATACAATTACAATACAATACAATATTAGCCAAGTTCGCTAAGCTTCATCTCATTTGATAGGATCTCGATATCCCAGTTTGTTTTGTTTTCAAAGTCCTTTTCCTTAGTTTCATTTCTCATTACGATTCCGCTATCAATTAGTTCGAAGACGACTGAGGCAGCCATAGGTAAGGCACCTGTAGCACCGGGCGAATTGTAATTCAGGATACTTATCGAAGAATCATCTCTGAGAACCATTGTATCGGAAACGAACTTTCCATCGGGACTGATCAGTGATGACCTTACTCCTGAAGTTCCTTTTTTCTCAAACGATGAAACTTGCAGCTTCGGAAGAAATTTTTTAACCCTATTAATCATTACGGTTTTCGAAAGAGAGCTTTGAACCTCGTATCCCAACAAGGTGAGAAACTTCTTATCGAACAATAGCCTGGTGACTCCGAGTGACCTTAAAGATTCTGCAACCTTGGGAAAGAAATTTTTTGCATTCACAGTCCAATTATAAGCATATGGACCAAATACGGGAACTGCGTTCGGCCCCACCTCGCGCCTTCCATCAATTCTAACTATCCAATGTGGATCCAAAAATGGATAATCAGGAAATTTAGGGACAGAGTATATGCTTCTTTTTGTTAGCTCATGATATTCCGGTGGAGCCTGCCAATACTCTCCTCTGAAATGAAAATCTGTATACTTATTTCCAACACCCAATGAGTGTGCAATATCAACCGCGTTTCCACCAGCCGCATTCACAAGGAACCTGGTCTTGATAGTGTGCTCCTGGTCCCCATCTGTTAAAGTTAGGCCTATAGTCCCGTCGTTGGTCCCTCTAAATACGCTCTTTAGTCTATTTCCAAGTAACACCTTGCATCCAGATTTACGAGAGTCTTCTGCCAGGTTCTGGGTTATAACTCCAAAGTTTACACTGGCGTCTTTTTCGCATAATATAGCCGACACACAGTTTACATTTGGCTCTATTTCTTTTACCTGGTTTTTGTCCAGGAGCCAAAAATCCTTTCCATTTCTCAGTCCGTTTGCCTCGCCCCATACCATGTATTTGCTTAATCGCTCAACCCCATTTTCGCTAGTTGCCACTTCCATAATTCCGTCTTGGATAAATGGCAATGATTTTAACCTACAATACTGCTTCCACATTTCATATCCCAGAGACGCAGCTTTTGCGAAGAACCTTTTCTTTATGGGATCGTATAGAAAGGGTGCATGGACTTTACCCGTATTTCTACTACTCGTATGAAAAGCTACCCCTCTTTCTTGCTCGATAAGTATGATTTTCGAATTTGTTACCTGGGACAGAAAATACGCAATAGAGGAACCTAGAATTCCAGCACCTATGATAGCTAGATCATAATAATTATAATAATAATAGTGATCAGAATCAGAATCAGAGCCGCTGGGAGTCAAATTTGCTATTACCAGCAGGAGGTGAGTAATATCATGATATTGGTAATCGGTAAGATACTGTTGTAATAGCAGAGAAATAATTGTTCGCTATTATTCTGGAGGCTCTTGATTTTTCTTTCCTTGACCTTCTATTACTATCATCGTAAGAGTGGACCTCACCTTATCAATTCTTCTCACATGCCAAGTTATAGTCTCCCTCAGCTTATCCATCGTATCTCCTCTAACCTTCAAAACAATGTCATAAACGCCATATACACCACTTACCTCAATTACTTCGGGCAACTTTTTTACTTGCTTTATTATCTCCTCCTCTGAACCCAGGTCGCAGTTAATTAATACGTATGCTGTAGGCATAGCACGAATATGTTTGGCTTGGTATGTATTAAACCCTTTTTTATTTTTGACTTCGAATTACCCAACGCGAATGTGTTGATTCTTTGCCTTGTTATTCAACTCTAAAAGTAGCGCATGCGTCTTCCTTCATGGGAAGTTATTTTATATTGAAGTTAGATCTTTTGCCTGATATTGTCTAGTTTGGTTCAGCCGAGCGGGCTTGAGCAGATAACACGGGAATTCTGTGAAGTCAGAAAGAACACCGTGGATTTATTCAAACCTCTGAGAAATGAGGACGCGGTAATACAATCAAATGATTTTGGCAGTCCTCCCAACTGGCATATTGCCCATGTTACTTGGTTTTTCCATCAAATTTTGAATAAGTATAATAGAAAGAAGAATGACGCAAAGTCAAACGAAGGCCAAATTAACCTACGTTATTTGAATTCTTATTATCAAAAGTATGGGGAGATATTACCCAAGTCTGAAAGAGGCAGGTTTCCAAGACCAACTGTCCAAGACACTCTCAAATACAGGACAATAATTGAAAAAGAGATTATTGCCTTTCTCAGCAATATTGGCAGAGAGAATAGCAGGCAAGATAATGAATATAACCTTGAGGATGTCCTATATCATATAACACTAGGGAACCAACACGAAATGCAGCATCAAGAACTCATGGTTTATGATTTCCAACATTACTTTAATCGGTTTGAAGACTCGGAAGATAACTACAAACCACTTATCAAGAAAACCACTGCAGATCACGTTGGAGCAGAAATCCCGAGCAAAACAGAAGCGCCTCAAGAAGCTATGGTTGATACCAAAGGCCTCGAACCAGATTTGTGTCCTAAATCAAGTAATATGCATCCCCAGGAAATGATAGAAATTCAGGGGGGACTTTACCAACTTGGATTTTGTGGGCAGGGATTTTGCTATGATAATGAATTACCTGAGCACAAAGTATATTTGAATTCTTTTAAGCTTGATAAATTTCCTGTCACAAATGGCCAATACGCAAAGTTTATCGAAGATGGAGGTTATAAAAACTACAGGTATTGGTTGGCCGATGGATGGGATTTAGTTCAGAGTGAGGCTTGGATTGCTCCACTATACTGGGAATTTAACGAAGAGGAATCTGCCTGGGTTAAGAAAGATATCCGTGGAGTAAAAAGACTTGATCCTCAAGAGCCTGTGACAAATGTGAGTTACTACGAAGCAGATGCATACGCGAAATGGGCAGGAAAGAGATTGCCTACTGAAGCCGAATGGGAAAAAGCGGCGAGTTGGAATGAAGGGCTCCAGAAAAAAATGATATATCCATGGGGAGACGAAAAACCAAATCCTAACCGCGCTAACATGATGGAATCCTACCTATGGGGACCGTCTAAAGTGGGCTCTTATCCTTTAGGCAAGAGTTACTATGGCTGCTATCAGATGATAGGCGATGTTTGGGAATGGACTTCCTCAGAATATGTCCTCTATCCTGGCTATGAATCCAAGTTTGAAGAATATACTGACAAGTGGGCTATTAACCAGAAAGTATTACGCGGTGGTTGTTTTGCAACTCCTTCAAGACAAATTAGAAATAGCTACCGCAATTATTTCAGGCCACATGACAGAATTCTTTTCTCAGGATTTCGCTGTGCCAAAGACATTTAGCAAGATAGCCCAGCTCTACCATTTTTACTCTATGGGAAACAAAGTTCACTTCCCGCAAGGATTCTGTTGACATCCGAAAACAAAAACCCGGTGTCATAGCGATAGTAAAATATTTGGTTAAGTTACTATGGCTGAACAGATAGACAGGATGAGAATGACAGAGAGGAAAGTAGAATTATGGTGTCAAAATAGGCTACCTACACTGAATGTAGGAGCAGCACTATTGGCAGTCAACATATTACTGGGTTTTGTCTCGCTTGCTGCTTTCTGGGATAGTTATGCACAGTCTGAAGCAACCGAAAACATTGGTGCTGATCAGGCAGGATTTTCTGAACCAGTTAACCTGACGAATAATGCAAGGGATTCCGTATATGCTCAGGTAGCCTCCAGCGGAGAAAATGTTTACATAGTTTGGCAGGAAAATCCTCCGACTGGCTTTTCTACAACAGGCGGGGGCGATTTGATAAACTATGAGATTTTCATAAAGAAGAGCGAGGACGGTGGTCAAACATTTGGTAACGAGATAAATCTTAGCAATAATCCAGGTTTTTCAGAGCATCCTCAAATTGCAGCCTGGGGAAATAATGTCTATATTGCTTGGATTGATAATTCCCCTTTAGCATCCTCTTCGGCTCAAACAGAAGAAGATAACAAGAAAATAATGTTTACCAAAAGCACTGATGGAGGAAACACCTTCGGTGAAACTATTATTTTGAGTGATGTTCCTCGTGCTGATTCGTCCAACCTGGAAATAGCCGCCACCGGGAATAACGTTTACGCGGTGTGGCAAGTCACGCCTTTGACCACACAATTCAATGCGGGCCAGGAAGATATCAAAACAGGCAGCATTTATTTGGTTGCAAGCGCGGACAACGGAGAGACCTTCCAAGAGACTAAAAGCCTAAGCGACAATGTATTAAAATCATACCCAAAAGTTGCAGCCTACGAAAACAAAGTCTATGTATTATGGAATGTGGGTATAATAGGAGACAATACCAACAAAGGGGATAATACTGATAAGGGGATCTATCTTACCAAGAGTTTTGATAGTGGTAAGAGTTTTGATGAGCCAATAAAACTAAACGCTAATTGGAACTCTGTGGGAGAGTCCCAGATTGCAGCGAGTGGTAACAGCGTATATGTTGTATGGGGTGGAAATCCAGACGAAAAGGTTGCCGGTAACTTATTTTATACTACAAGCTCTGATAATGGTGTAAGCTTCTCTGCAGCCAGAGCACTTACAGAAAGAAATACTCTAAATGCTGAAGTTGCTGCTACCAATAATGGGGATGGAGTTTATTTAGCCTGGCAGGGTGTCCTTCCTGATGGTAATGAGGAGATCTTCATAAAGGAGAGCATTGATAGGGGCGCTACCTTTACACAGGACAACCAGAACGTAAGTAAGAATGAAGGGATATCAGAATGCACTTCCATAGCAATATCCGAAGACTCAAGTAGGGTATACCTTGCTTGGGAAGACAGCCCTGTTAACAATCATGAAATTCTTTTCGCTTATAGTGTTTAAGACCAAAGCTCTCGGGACCTCCAAGACATGCAGCATTCCACACGAAAGACTATTTTAGTTTGCGATGATGAGACTGATCTTCTTCTAATGTTTCGCATCCACCTGGAGTCCGAATATAACGTGCTTACAGTAGACTCGGGCGAGTCTTGTATCAGCACTATATTGGACTATAAGAAAAAAAATGAAAAAATTGACCTCTTGCTATTGGACTACAAGTTGGGAGACATTTCGGGTGAGATTGTGGCCCGCAGAGTAAAGGAGATAGATGATGTGAAAATACTGCTAATAAC
>JALZGI010000440.1 GCA_030861105.1 Thermoproteota archaeon | reverse complement strand
GCTCGCGCGCGCGGAGAAGAGAGCCTAGTTGAAGTAAAAGAACTGGGAAAAGATCTTACACGGAGATAGCCGATGATCTGGCTAAGAGTACGGATATAGGAACTAATTTCTTTATTTCCAGTTGTTCATGCAAGTACCATGGTTAGAGTTAATGAATAAGCAACCACGAGATCAAGTAATTTAAAAGGACTAGGTTAAGTATCCAAAGAATACCTTATTTACCTGCCCGTCTGCAAAGCTATGCTCCTGTGCTAGGAGAAGGGACTATCTAGTATAAATGAAGGTTAACTACATGTTCGTCTCCGCAAAGCTCAGGTTAGACACCAGAACTTAACAGCTCTAAAGGATAGCTACAGGGTGTAGTGAACATAGCTCTATCTCTCACGAAAACATTTTACGTTTTTGCAAGCTTCGAACTCCTTAGGCTGAGCGGTATGATAGAAGAAGTATTATCATCTCGCACAAGCATTTTATATGTTGCTTAAGGGTATGAAAAGTGTATAGAAATAATGTCCTCTCCAGGCACACGCTCCTATTCGACTTTTTCTCCATCATCATCCAGAGCAGGCGATAGCGAAAAAAACCTTGCTAATAGTAGGAAGCTATTTACTTCATATTCAAAAGAGCTGCCCGAAAATAAACCTGCAATGCTCCTCTCAGCTGTATATGCAGGAGAAGAGCAGAAGGTTTACCTCAAGTTCTATGACGAAGATAACCAGAGTATTTATTTCTGGCGTGATAGAACAAATCACAAACCCTACTGCTATACAAAAATGGATTACCAGTACAAGGCAAGAGAAGTTGCAAGGACTGAAAAAAAATATTCACTAGAAACAACAACAAGAATGGATTTTATTTCTGACAAAGAAATTCAGGTCTTAAAAGTTCTGGCCCCTGATCCACTTTCTATTGGAGGAACACAAAATAGCTTCAGGGAGAAAGTTACTTCCTGGGAGGCGGACATCAGATATCATGAAAACTACCTATATGACTCTAATCTTATTCCAGGCGTATATTATGTAAGAAAAGGCGATTTCATTCTACCCTATGGTCAGCCTATCTCGGTCAAGGTCCAAGAGGAGCTTGACAAACTCATATGGAACAAACTATCAAATGACTTGGGCCAAGTCGGAACAGGACTATACCGAAAGTATATCGAAGATTGGGCAAACCTTTTGAATCAGCCAATTCCTCATATGAAGCGTGTAGCAATAGACATTGAAGTTGAGTCTGAAGAAGGTAGGATGCCCAATGCTCGAGAACATGACCGGCGCGTAATAGCTGTTGGCTTTTCGGGAAGCGATGGCTTTAGAAAAGTTCTTCTTTTGGACACAAAGTCAGAACATGAAAATGGTAATAACAAAGATAATGGCTACGAAGGAGATTCTAAGGAAAGTAGCCTAATATCTGAAGCTCAGCTAGTTAGAACAGAAAGGGAACTATTACAAGAGACTTTCAAAATTATCAATTCATATCCTGTTATTGTTACCTACAATGGAGATGACTTTGATTTGCCGTATCTCTACGCTAGGTCGCAAGACCCAGCTATAGACACGATCAATCATTTACCGATTTCGAGGGAGGAAGTGCCCATCATCATCAAAAGAGAAAGCTTCGTAAAAAGAGGAGTTCAGGCAGAGCCAGTACAGGTCAAAAACGGCATACACATCGACTTGTTTAGAACTTTTCAGAATAGGTCTATACAGATATATGCTTTTAGTCATAAATACTCAGAGCATACTCTTAATGCAATTTGTGAGGCTCTGCTAAACGACAGCAAATATGAATTTGAGGGAGATATTAGTGGTCTTTCAATTGAGTTGTTGGCACAATACTGTATGAAAGACGCCGATTTAACTTACAGATTAACAAGCTTTAATGACGGTTTACTCATGAAGCTTCTTGTTGTTATCGCCAGGATAGGCAGATTATCAATTGAGGACATCGCTCGGTTTGGAGTAAACCAGTGGATCAGAGGTATGATGTTCTATGAACATCGTCATCTAAATGCAATAATTCCAAGACGCGATGAGTTACAAAAGAAAGGAACAGCCTCTACCACTGCCATAATAAAAGAAAAGAAATACCGTGGAGGGCTAGTTGTTGAACCTACACTTGGCATTCACTTTAACGTAATTGTGGTTGATTTTGCAAGTCTTTATCCAAGTATTATCAAGGTACATAACCTTTCCTATGAAACAGTAAACTGCACCCATCCTACTTGCAAGAATAATCCGAAGCAGCGTATAGACGGAACTTCTCATTGGATATGCAAAGAAAAGCGAGGAATAACATCACTTCTAATAGGATCCCTCCGAGACTTGCGGGTTAATTACTACAAATCTTTGTCAAAAGATAGTGCCTTAAGCCTTGAAGAACGGCAGCTGTACAACGTGGTAAGCCAGGCAATCAAAGTTATCCTTAATGCAAGCTACGGAGTAATGGGAGCCGAGATCTTCCCGCTCTACTGCCTTCCTGTTGCCGACGCCACGGCGGCAATTGGCCGCGCGACTACAATGAAAACTATAGAGAAATGCAAAGAAGCAGGGATCGAAGTTATCTATGGTGATACTGATTCTCTTTTCTTGCGAAATCCATCTCCTAGAAGTGTAGAGGAACTTTCTTCGTGGGCGCGATCAAATTTAGGAGTAGACCTCGAGATCGACAAGCATTACAGATATATTGTTTTCAGCGAGCTCAAGAAAAACTACTTAGGTGTACTCTCAGATGGTACTGTAGATGTAAAAGGATTAACGGGCAAGAAATCCCATACCCCTCCTTTCATAAGAAACGCTTTCTATAAGATTCTCACAATCCTAAGCCGGGTAAATTCTGAAGAGGATTTCGAAACCGCGAAGGAAAATATAAAAAACATAATCCAGGAAAATGCTCGAAACTTGGAGCTTCGCAAGATCTCCCAAGAGGATTTAAGTTTTAATGTCATGGTCAATAAATCACCAAGTAAGTATGGAAAGAAAAGTGTTAGTATATCAGCGACGGGGAGACCGCTGGATGGCAAGGAAAGGAATTCAATGGCAGCTTTTAAGGGGTTACCCCAGCATATTAAGGCAGCTAAGCTACTTGCAGATGAGGGGAAGGAAGTTAGGGCCGGAGATATTATATCATATGTAAAAACTAAAACAGCAGATGGGGTCAAGCCAGTCGGCTATGCAAGACCAGAGGAAATCGATACTGAAAAATACCTAGAGGCAATGGAGTCTACCTTCGACCAATTGCTTTCATCTTTAGGTTTTAACTTCAAATCGCTGCTTGGCAAGCCCCGTCAATCTAACCTTGACGAGTTATTTTGGACCAGATGACCTGATCATGTGTGTCATATCTCTGCGCTGGTCCACAGAATGAGACACTTCTTCTTTTCTGCAATATCTCCTCATAGGTAGTCTTTATCAAGATAAGTATAATTTGGAACAAGGAGACAAATAAAAAATGGATAGATATTGTCCTGGGTATTTGGCCGGAACCTCTATTAATTTCTGTGGGACATAATTATCAATAGTGAAAGACATTCTGGGAGCTATTGCTTCATCATTTCTGATTCCGGAAAAGACTGAGGCAAGAATTGGCTTTGCAGACAATCCCAACAAGCTTACTTTTCAGCAGTCAAATATTGTGTTATATGGTATTCCTCTTGAGATCACGACGAGTTTTGGAAGAGGGACTGCAAGAGGGCCAGAGGCAATCAGAGCTACATCATCTAGACAAATAGAGACCCTTATTTTTGAAGAGGGCGTAGATATCTCGGAGCTTAAAATATACGATCTCGGCGACCTAATCCTCCCCAACCATGCATTGACCAGATCTGATGCCAGCATGTTGGAGGCTTCATCCCACAATAACATTGGTAGCGAGGATAATGAGTCTGTATTATCATTTCTTGATCGTATTATTCCCGAGACTTCTCAGACACTATATTATAATGCAAAGAAAATACCAGTTATAATCGGCGGGGAGCATACTCTTTCATATTACTCAATTAAAGCACTTGCAAACGAAAGCCCTTTGGTTATCCATTTTGATGCTCACAGAGATATGAAAAAGGAATATGACAGTATGAGAATGTGTCACACGACACCGTTTTATCACTTAATCAAGGAAGGACATATACACGGGCACGATATGGTCCAAATAGGGATAAGACAAGGGGATTACGAAGAAAATAGCATCGCCAAACAAAGCGGGATCACAACCCTGGACGCTTGGAGCATTCATGAAAATATTGGGTCTGCACTGCAATGCCTGAACGAAATTACGCGGGACAGAAAAATATACATCTCGTTTGACATTGACGTTTATGATCTTCCGTACGTTCCCTGCACTGGTACTCCCGAACCTTTTGGACTGAATCCATATCAGGTTATGCTAATTTTAAAAAGTATCGATAAAAGTGCAAGCTTGATTGGTCTTGACATGGTGGAAGTCTCAGCAAAATTTTGTGACTATAGAGAGGGGGCCCTTGCTACTCACACCCTCTACAGGATTTTCTCTAAGCTGAGTAAAAAAGAAGAAAGAAAGAAAGACACGCTAACGTGACCATTCCTACAAGTTATCCCAGAGGTTTTTTCTGAATCTCAACTAAAAACTATTCAGTTGCGCTCACTCAAATAGCTCTCCAACAGATTCCGAGTCATCATCATCATCATCTATATCTTCGTCGCTCTCCGATTCCTCATCTTCATCGCCTTGTTCAATTAGGTTAAATGTTGTTGTCATAGATTCTGGATCATATCCTGGTGCAGAGGCACGCAAGTTGACTGTAAACG
>JALZGI010000430.1 GCA_030861105.1 Thermoproteota archaeon | reverse complement strand
GCTCTCCTTTTTTGTATTTCGTAATTGGTTAGTGTACGCAAATTATTTTGATGCTTTTTGAAGTGATACTCAGATATGGGAATCAGTCTGCTTTCTTTAACCTGACCCCCAGGCTCAAGTATATACCAAGAAGATTCCAGTTTCTCTTCTGCCTTTAGCGCACTAGACATTTGCGTTTCGCCTTGATTAGTCTGAGCTTGAGCGGCCGTCGCTTCTGCAAGTTGGTTACTTTTATTTGATGCAATGCTACTAGTGTTGATCTCTTTAGCATTCTCTGCTAGAGGATGGCCTTTAACTTGGATGTTAAATGCTTTAGTCCAGCCAAATGGTGCCCTATAAACATTCGTAAATGATTTTCTTGCGGCATCCTCAAACTGCTTCAGTAGATCATACGCCTCCACCGGACCTGCTAACTTTGAACTCAAATGTGCGTAAGGATAAATCAACAGTTTATCACTTTTTACGGACTTTAGATATTTTTGGATCTCTTGGACTGCTTGATTGATAACATCCTCGTTGTCTCCCTCTTCTACTGCTGTCAAGACTACTACCAGATCTTCCAGTCTGACTTTATCGTTTGAAATATTTTCTTCTGCTTTCTCAATTTCTTTTTTCACAGGAGTATATTCTATGAAATCAGAATGAAGCTGAATCAGACGCATCTAAATAATTGCAAAAGTATGTCTACTCTTGCCGAATTAAAGGCTTTGTGTGGTATATTCTTTTGATAGTTCATAATACGAATGTAACTAACTGTATCAAATGATCTTATGGAAATAAAGGAAGTACAATAGTCCTACAGAGGCACCTTCTTTTAGTAGCAACTTAATATGTTACACCCGCTGAGAGGCTCCTTCAGAGGGAGCAGCATCTTAACTGTTCTTAGTTGTTGAGCAACTTTTTATATTCAGGGGATATTGTTTGTATTAAGATGGGAAGAGTAGATAAAGGAGTCAATTGTAGTGTGCAAGGTTGTGAGGAAAGAGGCGAACGTTCAATAACCTCCTCTAAGGCACAGATGGCACCCGACCTGGACCTTGTTATCGATGGCAAGAGAGCATACTTGTGCAAGTCTCATTATAGGGAATGGAAAAAAGCTACGAAAGAAGAACGAGACAATGAGAGAGCACGCTGGGCCTAACTCTGTCCTACACAAAATCCTGATAATTACATACCGATGACTTTTTTATTCATTAGCAGTGGTAGTAGTGAGATGTTCAGTGCAGCAAAGTTCATATTTTGTACAAGAGCCAGTGCAAAAGACAATTTGAAATTTGTGAGAAGCAAATCTCTGACTACTTTAGTAATTTTCTCTTTACTCGTTTCATCTATTACTGCGATAAACGGCTTTTCTCTTAGCAACGATGCAATTGTCGCTTCTTCTTATGCCCAGGCGAGCACATCATCTCCCACAGCTACAAGTAACCAAGTCTTGATGGGTGTCGCGATGAGAGGAAATCATACAAGTGAGAAGCAGACAGATGATAGTAATGTTGTGGCTCCTAGAGATTACTATGAACAAAGCTTCAAGTTAATACACGACGCAGGAATGAATCACGTCAGATATCTTTTCTACTGGGAAAGTTATGTGAAAAATCCGTCTCAATTTATGCAAGAGTTAGAGACTGTTGCTGAGACTGCGGATAGATGGGGATTAAAAGTCCTTTATGATAACCATCAATGGCACACATCCTCTTGGCTAGAATCACGAGCAACTGGCTTTCCATCATTTCTTTTTGAAGGCAATCCGGAACTGGAAATGGACAGTGGCGGTAATACTAATGACGAGGCTGCAAGGATTTGGTGGACTGACTGGTGGAATAGGTCGGTGCAAGATGCTAATGGAAATGATGGCTGGTCTCTCTTATCACAATTCCTTACGACGTTGGTCAATACTTTAGACAGTCACCCAAGTACCGTAGGCTATGAAATTCTAAGCGAACCTCAAATACATAGCGATGATCAGTGGGAAAAAGTGGGCCAGTTCAATACATTCATGGTAAACGAGCTTAGAAAAGTCACCCAAAAAACGATTGCCTTCAGTCAGCAGGTTCCTGCTAGCATAAATGCCCCAAACATTGATGTTATCCCTGAGAATCAGGCAAAAATGGTTCCGGCAAACAAAGACAATGTAATATTTAAAATTAGTTTATACGGGGTTTCTACTGACTCCTTCCAGAAGGCTAGGCTTGATGGTCTAGTTGAAGCAGCACAGCTGGCCGGTGTCCCGATATACGTAGGAGAATGGAATAACGTAGTGAGAGAAAGGGAAGGAGGAGTATTTAGAATTAGTCCCGATCAAAGTGATTTGACCCAAGAAGAGGCTGACCATTTTCTTCAAGATTTTAAGAGACTCAATGTATGGGGCTGGGCTTATTGGCAATGGAATTTTAATTCTCATCGAGTACCAAACTTTAATCTCATAATAGTATCAGAAAATGGGACTGTGGAGCCTACAAAATATTACGAACAACTAAAGACAGCAATCTCTAACGTATACGCATAAATTGCTTCGCTACAGGAGAAACAGCTTAATTTGTCATTGTGAAAGTTTTGCCGTGGTTTCTTTAACATCTTTTCTGAATATTAACAAAAATCCTCGCATTCCCTATTCACTTGCATCTTGCATAATCAATTAATTAAATATCTATACTTTCTATGCTATCTAATATTGCTCTTTTTACTAGCAGGGTCTGAAAAATCAGTCCCCTTTCATATTCGTATTTCTCAATTAGAGTCAATCGCAACTAGAATATAACTGAATCTTATCGTAGAAGCAAAAGAAATGTGGCTGCTGCTATTTTTCGATATTTGTTCTTAACTCTATTTGTCCTACTGGCCTATTTTCTCTCATGCTTGTGTATGGATATTGACGACGATCAAATTTGGCGGTGTCATCTTCTATTATTTCTGCAGTTGAAGTATTATCATATGCTTTTTTGATCTCCTGGCTTACACTGTTGTCTTCTAATGACCTGGCGAATCTTCCATCCACGACTAGTAAAAGATTATCTGTACCTATATGGGATACATTAGTGTAAAATTTCTTGTAATCCAATTCGGCGGGAAGAACAAAGTTAGGTATCCACGAAAAGCTAGGAACCCATCTGTCTCCTATTAGAGTAGTCTTATCATCCCCATCCCCTGAGCCTACCGCTGGAGGATGTAAATATTGAATTATTGATGCAACCGTTTGGTAGAACGTAGAATTCAAATTGGCTGTTATGATCATCATAGTGCTTAGGAGTCCAAAAATACTTATGGATGAGACAACCGAGAAGAGTAGTATTTTTTGTTTCCTTTTGTCATAGGCAAGTAGCCGAACCTTTTCTATAAGCCAACCACTTCCTATGGCCAATGCAGGTAAAATTGGAATGAAGAACCAATATGAAACATATCCTAAAACTTGCAGGAGCACAATATATGGCGCAACCCATAATAGAGGAAAGAAATCCCTTTTGACAGCTGCAAACAGTATTCCTACCGTGCCCAGTACTATCAAAACAGGATCCATCTTGAAGATAATGTCCAAGGCCATCCACATAGGTCTCTCGATCCTACCGGCAGCTTGCCAAAAGAATCCTTCCCACCATTCATCAAGGTTACCAATAGACATCGCATAAGCAGGCCAAAGCAAGGGGATGACAATAACTGGAATAAACCATGCTCCCAGTTTTCTCCAGCTCTTGTCAGTATTTGAAAATACAAGATATCCTACTAGTGGAATGAAAGTAAAAGCAGGAATTTTGGTAAATATAGCCAATCCAAGAAACATGCCGGAAAGTAAAATCAACAGGAATTTTTTATGGCTAGTGGTTTTCGTGCTATCAATGGATATGTTATTTGAGGATTCTCTAAGGTAAACAGCAAATAATATTGAAGAAAGCAGCAAAGGTAACTGAATGGAATCAAGCCATATCCTTCTTAAAAGCCACGTCGCTGGCATAACAGCAAATATTAAAGATGCAATGAATGCAAGTGTTCTGTTGTTACTGTATCTTTTTTCTGTAATCTTGTAAATAAGGAATGTATCTGCTACCGCAAGCAGCCCCATCAGGATTCTAGGG
>JALZGI010000361.1 GCA_030861105.1 Thermoproteota archaeon | reverse complement strand
CTGGTAGGCCTTGGCATATCGGAGCTGCAGCTCATTACGCGCAGATAGATATGATTGCTCGGTCTGCAAGAATGTCAGGAAAGAATGTCTTGTTTCCAATAGGAATAGATCGAAACGGGCTGCCAGTTGAAATCTATACAGAAAAGAAACACAAAATCCGAATGCGAAAAATGGAAAGAGAAAGGTTTCTCGAGCTTTGTAAAGTCGCCCTAGATGATTTGGAAGCTGAAATGATTTGCATTATGAAAGATATGGGTTTGAGTTGCAACTTTAAGCTATACTATCGCACAGACTCTGATGAATTCAGGTCATTAACTCAGAACACCTTTATTGATTTATGGAAACGCCGTCTTGTTTACCTTGCAACAAGGCCAAATAACTTCTGTGCTGACTGTGGAACAACTATTGCTGATGCAGAAATTATCTATGAAGACTTGCCTGCAAAGCTAGTTTATATGAATTTCAAGGTTGGAGAAAGCTCTGATAAAATTGTTGTAGCATCTACTAGGCCGGAGTTATTGTTTGCTTGCCAATGTGTAATTGTAAATCCTCAAGATAAGCGTTACCTCAATTTCCACGGGAAGAATATAGAGCTTCCTATCTTCAAGAGAGAAGTAAAGCTTTTGCCGCATCATTCAGCTAAACCAGAGTTCGGCTCTGGTGCAGTAATGGTATGCAGCTACGGTGACCAAAACGATGTCCAAGTATTTCGAGAGTTAGGACTGAGTGAAATTGTTGCAATTAATCCAAATGGAATAACTACTCCTGCAGCAGGCCCATACTCTAATTTAACTCTAAAAGAGGTACGGGCAAAAATAATCGAGGATTTGAATAATGCTGGACTCATTGAAAAAGTGGAAGATATATTGCACAGAACTCCATTGTGTGAACGTAGTAGAACACCAATAGAGATCATTCCCTTGGAAGACTATTATCTAAAACAGCTTGAATTCATTCCAAAATTGAAGGCCATGGCAGAAAAAATGCATTTTTTTCCTCCATTGCATAAGCAGATTTTAATCAGTTGGTTAAATTCCATATCTATCGATTGGCCTATATCTAGACGGCGCTTTTATGGTACTGAGATTCCTATTTGGTACTGCAATAACTGCAAAACACCAAACGTTCCTGACTCCGTAGTAACAGACAAATACTATAGGCCCTGGAAGGAAAGGCCCCCATTCGAAAAATGCATTGCATGTAATTGTACAGAGTTTTCTGGTGAGGATAGAATATTTGATACCTGGATGGATTCCAGTATTACCCCCCTTTTTATCACAAAATACAAAAGAGATCAGAAATTGCACAGATATGCATATCCAACTACTGTAAGACCCCAGGCCAAAGATATCATAAGAACATGGCTTCATTATAGCATGCTAAGATGCTTCCAGCTGACTGGTAAGGCGCCTTGGTCGAGCGCTTGGATTATGGGATATGGTGTAGACGAAAGGGGCGAAAAGATGAGTAAAAGTAAGGGAAATGTTATTGATCCATTTCCTATCATTCATCAGTATGGTGCAGATGCATTTAGACTCTGGTCAGCTAGTGAGGGCAATCTAGGGCATGATTTTCGATGTTCAGAACAGAGAATAGCCGGTTCAAAAAACTTCTTGTCAAAATTGTGGAATATTGGTCGATTCATCTCTTCCTTTGATTTGATAACAGATGCTCCAGCAGAACTTCTATTAACTGATCAGTGGGTTATTTCAGAACTATCAAGACTAATAGAACAATGTAAAGCCGGATACAACGATCTCAACTTTTTTGTGCCATCTAATGCGATTCGAGAGTTTACTAGAAACTTATTTGCAGCCCACTATATAGAGATGGTTAAAGCTCGTGCGTACGAAAAAGGAGAGAGTATTGAACATAAATCAGCGACCTTCACTCTTCACAGGTGCCTCTCTACAATTTTGTTATTGTTGGCACCCATTTGTCCTTTCATCACAGAAGAATTGTGGACAAAAATTTATTCAAGTACAAGTATTCATACCGAGCACTTTCCAGAACTCCAGCTGGGCGAGGATAGCCGACAACTATGCAAATATACAGAATCAATTATGGAGTTCAACTCAGAAGTTTGGAATAAGAAAAAAGAAACTATTCTAGAAAAGACAGGTAAGGCACTTTCGCTAAGAGATCCGATTCATATCTCTGTTCCTAGTGAGTTAAAGCCCTTCAAAACTGATCTACAACTGATGCATAATTTGACTTGAGTCGTTCTCGACGTTTATGCTCATTGTTTTTTGTTAACAAAAGGCTCTTGGTTACTAACGGGTCTATATCCAGTATGTTGGACATTGGGAAATTATGGAATGTTCCAAATAGAGAACTTTGTAAGTCAGACTGCTTTGTCTATTATTGAATGCCCGAAGAGGGTCCAATAATAGTGTCAAAGCAATCACCTTGCAGGACATTGGTAATCAATTATATTGGCCCCTTAAAAGGCAATGGTTTTAAGGCCTTTATCAATGGTAAAATATAATTAGATTCTTTGAATTTAGAAGGATTAGATATTTATGAAAGTATCTTTATCCATTTTTGATAGGTAATTATAGTATATATTATAAAGCAACATTAATTATATCACATAGATAAGACCTGTCAGACGATTTAGTATCGGCATTTATTGAAGATGAAGATAATGAGCGGAGCTTTGAACGGTGCATAATCAAGACTGAACACTAAATTTATTTATAGAATAAAATTGAAATTAATGGAGAACAATAAGGATATCACCTATTTTTAGTGCTTATTTGATAATTTGCTAATAATAGCGCAATGATAAACAATTGGCGATTGTATATATAAAGACTATAAATCATATTGCATTAAGTGTTACTAATCTGGATAAAGCAGTAAGATGGTATCAAGAGATACTTGGTTTTAATGTAATAAATGGGCCAGTAGAAATTGTAGCCGACGAATCCTCACTGGGAACGGTTGTAAAAGATATTCATGGTCCAAACCTAAAGAAAGCACGAATTGTTTGGTTGAGTCCAGGCAACCAGGTGAGTATTGAAATATCTGAGTATATAGATCCAAAGGCAGAAAGGAGACTAAACGATAACTTTGAGTATTGGAAATCAGGAATTTTTCCATATCTGTAACACTGATCCTAACATTAGAGTTGTGTCAAAAAATTCAGAAAGTGGAGGCAAACAATGGAGTAAAATATGGGATATCGATCCAAGTAAGGGGTATAAAATAGCATTTTGTGAGGACCCATTTGGTAATGTCATAGAAGTCTATGCACATGGTTACGAGCAAACTATAACATCTGTCTAGATGGATTTGGCTATAGCAAGTGTAAAGTTAGCTGTAATCTTGCCTATCGTCATTATCTTCTAACCAACACCTTATTCATTATCCTTTTCTCTTGGCTCTAACCTTTTCCTTCCATATCAGATCAGGTAGCAGTAGGCCTCCTCAGAAGATGAGGACCAACAAGACAATGATCCCATTCTGTGAGTCTGAAGCACCGTATGTAAGAGAAAATAGTATAAGACGTATGGCAATAAGACTAGCCCTATCGTAATTGAGAAATACCGACCATGGGATAGACAATACCGGTTGTCTGGTAGCCAAGACCTACTGTCTGTTGAGTCGTGGCCGAAGATCAGATCTGTATTTTTGGTAAGGGATGTGGCTATTTCTTCGGTTTGAACATAGTTCGTAGGGAAGTATCTATTTATTAATATATATTTCCTAATAAGAAATCTTAGATGAAAATATTCGAACAGATAAAATATGAAATATTGCATATGACCCCGTGGCGCGTTCATTTGTTATTGCTAACAGAGACAGAACTCGTCGTATGGTTTCTATAATTAATGCTAAACAAAATGGGTTATGTTACTTCTGTCGCACGAAAATCAAAGAGTATGATGTCATAGTTAGTCATGGTCATATGAGTAGACACTATTACCACAAAAAATGTGCTCAAAGATTACATATCATATAGCTTATACAAAGCAGATTACAGTTTTTTGGTATTTATAGTCCGAACGCTAATAATATACAAATTAGAAAGTCGCTAACTATAATGGTACAAGCAGTTAGAATTCTTATATTCTTATATGACACAAGAACAGGTCTCATCTATTGTTGCCCCAAATCCTGACGCCTATTTAATATACTAATCTGCTATGAGTGGGGCAGGCTCACCAAGCCTATCAGGGTTTACAAAAATAGATATTAAAGACTAAGGAAGAAAATGTACATCAAAAGAGAAAAGCCTGGAGGGAGGACAATAATGTTAAGAATATCAAAATAATGAATAAGTACTTAATGTCGGTTATATATACAATCAATTCTCTCAACCCACAGCCCACTCTTTATCCTCGAATTGGAACGTTACTGAACAGAAGAACATCGGTAAGTGTATAAGTTGAATGAAGCATACCTGTATACAATATTTATTGCGGGATAGAGAAGAACCTTGTGATCGGCAGCCCATGGGAAAGATATTTGCCACCTTAAAATGAAAGCTAGTTATAGAAATGATAGAAGAATAAGTAAATCATTAATAGTAGTGTGTGCATAGAAGATCAAGATATAATGGCGACTAAGAAGAAATCCAGCAAAAAAGGACTTGCATCCACTAGCAAGAAAACAAAATCAAAGGTAGCAAAAAAGGGCAGCAAGTCATAAGAAAGGGAAAAGAATAAGGAACAAGAGGATACCAAACCACAGAAGGAAAGTGAAAGTAGCAATAACCTTCTTCTTTACTTTTTTTGTCTCGCTTCGAGAAAAATTCTTGTTGACAGTAATATTGGAATAGGAGAAAGAAGAGAAGCGGACGAAGAAGAAAATAAGGCAAATGATGGCTAAGTCAAAAGCAGCCGAGTTGAAGCATACTTTTTTATTTTCCTCTCTATTCTTCCTTTAGTACGGATTATTATCTTCGTTAGCGAAGCATGTTGTAGTATATATTCGTGGAGTAATAATCTTCCCTTCCAAATTATCTCGTCTGTTGCCTTCAACTAACAAAGATAGCATATCCTTTGTTGATAACCCTGTTTGTGTTTTCAATCAGTTACTTTTCTGGGAGTTCTGTAAACAACTTACATCCACTTATCCCATGTTTCCGATAGTTATTGTACACAGACAGTCAAATATGAAAGTAGAAGTTATTTCTTGATTTTTCGATAGAGCTCTTCAAGATCTTGATAGGTGTTTGACATCTTTTCACCTAACTGCTCATTATCGAGGTAGATATCCTCATAATACCTAACAACAACTGGTTCTATGCGTCTTATTAACCCTTCATCGCTGACCATTTTTGTATTGACTAGGAACGAAAGCCAATCAACAGTATTAAGAATGCGATAATAAACTTCATCTTTAGTATTGTTATCTTGAAATCCTGGACGCATTTTGGCAAGATCTCGGTCCAAAACTCGTAATTCTTTCATCTCATCGGTTAACAATGGGATCTGATCCAACCTTTTACTTCGCTGGAAGGTTACAACGGTAAAAAATAGTGCTACCCCGTATATACCAGCGGCAATAATTTAGATGTATTCAGCAGATGTTACCATGTATGGATTTAAAGGATATATAATTTGAGTTAGGTCTCTTTTGATAATGTGAATATAGACAAAAGGCTATCGGTTCAATATCGCGATATTTAACTAGTGCCACTCCGGTTTTATGCCCAGCCATCTTGATTCAGGTTTGAAACTATCATGCATTTGGCGGTGCAGATACAGGAGATATCAGCTATCAGACTTCCTAGTAGATGGCATCCTCTATTTTACTTACACCGATCATATATCATCTATAGTTGCGAGTAATCTGGCAAACTAAGAAAAATATGTAGGTTCTTCCCTAAATAGTTCTCCCATCTCTTTTAGTATGTTTCCGCTAACTTTGAACCGTAATCCTTTTCCAGTTTTTCATGCTATAATCGTATGTTGGCATTATTAATATTATAAGAATGTCACGAGAAGGAACAGATCTTTTTAACTAAGAGTAATAGGACATTCACGGGATTTCAGTCACACAGCCACGCTTATGTTTTGGGGTGTCTAACTGTTAACTATCTTGTTGAACAGTTATAATTATGAAACGAAATGTCAAAGCCGGTGTTGCTATCGGATTTCTTAGCTTTCTGCATAATGATAAAGCTATTTTTATAGCTGGTATCATTATGATGGTGGTTGGCGGAGTAGTTTCCACTTACTTGGGTTTAGTGCTAGTACAAGATTACACATCAGGAAATATCAGTCCATTAGATGCTCGTCCCTACCCTGTTTATGGAATAGTCTCTCCACTTTATACGCAGATAGCGTTTATCGTTATTGCAGTTTTAGGACTTGGTTTGGTAGCATGGTCTATATCTGGGACCGGGTTAAAGAAGTAACAAGTAGCGTTTATTTTTTTATTAAGCCAAGAGGAATCAGGACTGGGAAGATGGAATGGCTCATGCTTTAAGGTAGTTACTGGTCCTCTTATCTCTTGAAAGAATTGTCCCACCTGTTTGATCGTTTGGATGAGAGTGATAGTATGTAAGCTGGAATGTTGTGCTAAGCGTGCCGTGCGCTAGAGAGTTTCATAAAATCTAAAGTCAA
>JALZGI010000545.1 GCA_030861105.1 Thermoproteota archaeon | reverse complement strand
CTCAATACTTTCGCAATCAAGGTCATTATGACATCTCCTGAAAGAATAGAATATTTTCCGTTGCTTATATGAATGACATCGCCAAAAGTCACAGGCACTACTCCTGCTTGTGCTATATCATATAACTGATTAATTTTCGCTTTGAGCGGTGTATCGCTACTTACTAAAGACATAGCGCAGACGCTATAAGGATTCATTCCATTTTTTATCATAGAGCTGGTTATAATCTGATTTAAGGTTATCATCGATTCATGTACAATTGATATTCCATGGGTGTCATAGTTGCCAGGTCTCGTGTGCATACCAAACCTCACCGACCAGTAGTGGCCAAAAGACCCACCTCCGTGTACGAGGACCACTGGAATCTCCTTCAGCGAACTTATTGCCCTTGAAATCCCATTAATTGCAGATTTGTTTGCTGAGAGAGGTCTGTTTTTGAAAGTAATAACTGAACCTCCCAGTTTGATTAGTGCTAATTTTTTTCTCATAAAGTTTCGTGCTTAAAGGTCTTGGTCATAATTGACTTTAAGTTAGTATCTAAGAAGCCCATTAGATCTGACCTGGACTGGCAAACATTGGTATGGGTTTTTTTTCCTCATTTTGGACACGAATTCTGTTTTATATTCGTCTGGTACTAGCGCAATTACGCTTCCCCCACCTCCCGCACCTGTAAGCTTCGCTCCATATGCCCCGCTGTCAAGGCAAAATCGTACTATATTTTCTATTTCTGCATTAGATACTCCGAGGGCTGCTAATAGTCCGTGGTTCTTGTTCATCAATATGCCTAACTTGACTAAATTGTCTTCCGCTAACGCGGAAACTGCTTGGTCACATATACAGGTAGCAGTGTCTGCCAAATCATTGAATAATGACTTATTTTGATTTCTGAAAGTTTCGACAAAGGATACAAGTTCCTTGGTCGAGTGTTTAATCCCGGTGTTTACAACTATCAAACAAATGTCTCTCTTAGTTCTAATTTTTCTTTTTTTTCCATTCCTGATATAATATATTAATCCTCCAAAAGTGGAGACGTAGCAATCTCCACCAGAGGAGCTTTTATGGATGAGCTTTTCTGCACGGTGCGCTCTAGCAAATATCCACTTTCTATCTGGCTTTAGAAAAAGGGATCCAACAGCGCCAACTGTTGCGACGCAGGATGCTGCTGATGATCCTAGCCCTATGCCTAAAGGAATATCCGAACAGATATTGAGTTTAACTCCCCAGTTTGTGCCTGTACGATCAGAATGGTTATTTATGACTTCATAAGCGGCCAAGTACAGAGGATATAGAGTCTTCTGAGCTTCGGATAAGCTTGATCCGGCGGCATTTAGCTTACTAGCGGCAAATGATGCAGATATTCCAGCATCGGAATGAATGATAATCTGTGGAACTTGAATTAATCGAGCAGAGATTCTAACCCGTCGGTCGATCGATCCTAAAATGGCTGGGCTGCCGTAGACAACAAAGTGTTCACCAAACATCATAACCTTTGCTGGAGCAGAAGCCCGACTGAGATTTCTAATCATACAAAAAGCATAGAGGCGTATCCTACAACCGAACTGGTATCTCCAGTAACATCGCCGCTAGTTGCGTACCTGAGTAGCTCTCCTTTGCTTGCCCCAAGTTCCCGTACAGCAGTCATCGTTGAAGCAATTGCACCATATCCACATGCAGACACTTGAAGTCTTTCCAGTCTCTCGTAGAATAATGATACGTCCAAAGAGATTATTGCGTCAATTAATTCTTTGTCTTTTCGATGGGCCTCTTGGTTTGGTTCATAATGGGTGAAGTCCGAAGACGCAATGATGAATCCTTGCGTTCTATTCTCCTTCATCGCGGAAGCGATAGTTCTGCCTACGTCCTTTGCCGTATCCATGTCTTGCAACATCATAATGATCGGGACAATCTTGAAGCGTTTAGTCTTTCTAATCAACTGAAGAAAGGGGATCTGAACTTCTAAACAGTGATCTTTGCTGTGAGAGAATTCATCTATATCTATTACCGAATCCTTGGAGATTGTGTCAGCAAAGGAGGTGTCGACTTCCACCTCTCCCAACGGTGTGCTCCATAAACCATGTCGCACTGTTGCCACTCCACTACCGATGCCGTAATGATTGGGACCTATCATAATTACAGTGTCGTAATCCATGTTTGAAGTCTGATAGAACCCATTTGCTGCCACGCTTCCCGAGTACGCATATCCTGCATGAGGAGATACTATTCCGTAAATTTTGCGAACCGGCGACGAGGCAGGGAGTGTTCTCCCTGGACCAAAATTTCTATTCAAAAATGATTGCTCAAGTTGCTGCCGTAATTCCGAAGGATTGCTAGGATAAAATATGCCTGATACCGCTGGGTGTCTTGTCTTTAACTCTTTATTCACAAGGCCTCCTCTACTAGTTTGGTTTCAAAATCTTCTATCGGTATCTTCATTTCACTGTCCGATCGAATCGTCCCTTGTTTTTTTAGAACCTCTCTGGCCAGTAGCCAATAGACCGTAGCCAAAGCCTTTCGCCCTCTATTGTTAGCCGGAATAATCAAATCAACTCTAGAAGTTACATTGTCACTATTTGAAATGGCAACAACAGTCACTCCTGCCCTCGTCGCCTCCATCACTGCCTGCTGATCAGCCTGAGGATCAGTTACAATAACAATTTCCGGCTCCATGTAGTTGGGCAAGGAAGGATTAGTAAATGTACCGGGCATGAACCTGCCATAGATTCCTGTAGCACCCGTCACCTGGCAAAATTTCTGAACAGGAGTTTTTCCATATTCCCTGGCAGAGGTTACTGCAACCTTAGAAATATTGGCCCTCCCAATGAATTTAGCTGCTATATCAATTCTTGCGAGTGTCTTGCTAATATCCAGGATATATAATCCTTCAGGGTTTGCACGTACTATGAATGGTGACATATATTTGGTTCTGACGGGGGTCCCAACACGAATTCCCGTAGATAGAATCATCTTTTCGAGGTTGTCTGTTTCAGATGCGTACCCTGCATCTTCGCCTTGTGCATGGCTTCTTTGAGAACTCTCATCTTGTTGGACGGCAACGGTTTCACTCTCGGGATGTTTAGAATTCCCACTGATATCCGAACCCCCATACTGTCGTGGCTCATCGTTTGTGCTTTCGCTTTCGGCCTCTTGGTCGTTCTCTATAGTCATGCTAAAAAGACAGATCTGCCATCCCATCTATTAAATCATACTCTGCAAGACGAACAAGCTCATTGAGTTTTGCGACCCGTTCGCCTCCGACTATTCCACACTTTATCATTTTGGACTGAGTCGCAACAGCGATATGAGAAATATGCGAATCTACTGACTCTCCGGACCGATGCGATGTCACAATTTTCAGTCCCTTTCTATTACATTCATCTGCAAAAAGAAGGGCGTCATAAAGCGTTCCTGCTTGATTGACCTTTAATATGGCACCGCTACATGCATTGTACTCGGATGCCTGGGTTACACGACCACTATTGGTAACTAGCATATCATCACCAGTGACAAGACAATTTCTATTTTTCTTTGTTATTTCAGCCATACCCTGGAAGTCTTCCTCCTGAACCGGGTCTTCGGCGTATATAAGATGGTATTTCTTAATAAGTGAATTAACATATTCAATCTGTTCATCACGGGCTCGGGACAATTGTTCTCTTTTATATTCATAACATTGCCTGTTGTCGTTCCATAAAGAAGAACTCGCAAAGTCTATTCCGAGACCGACATCCTCTCCAATTTTGAATCCCAAATTTCCTAGGGCCTGCTCGACAAATTCCACAGCTTTTTCGTTGTTTGTCCTAGGTGCCCAGGCACCCTCATCTCCCCTGCCATAAGTGAAACTACTGTCCTCACTCTCAATGACGTTGCGGAGTTCTGCGTGCATTTTGAAATTCATTTTCAAAGCTTCCAAAATATCCTTCGCTCCTAAAGGACACACAAGAATTTCCTGTATATCGGGAGTTCCAGGCCCTGCGTGGGCACCTCCACCCAGAATATTGCCAAGAGGAAAAGGATATCTGAGAGGCATATCCTTGCGCAGTACTTTTACTAACGGAATATCTAAAGCCTTTGATGCAGAATCAACCGCGGCAATACTTAATGCGTAAGCTATGGATCCACCCACTATACCATAGGAAGCAGTGCCATCAATTGACCTTATAACATCGAAAATGATTTTTGGATCCGAGGCCTCGATACCAATAAATTTGTCTGCATTGGATCGAAATATGTCGATCGCTTTACTGGGGTTATTGTGGGGAAAGCTCTGAGCCTCATGTTTACCTACACTGGCACCTGATGGTGCACATGCTCTCCCAAGGTATTTGTTATCTGTGGTTATGTCAACTTCAACAGTTGTATCTCCTCTGCTGTTAAAGACTATTCTGCCGGCGAGCCCAGTGATTATTGGCATCAGATAATCTAAGTTTCTGATAGATATTATTCCACTTCAGATTGGATTTCAGACATTCTCCTTCTTAATGCCTCATAATAAGGAATGACCTGATAAATTGTCTCAACACTAGAAATTAGCATCCGCCTACAACAGTATCTTTTTATGTTCAATGAATCCATGACAAGTGCTGGATCTTCGCCACCTCTAACCCTGCTAGTGTATTCTCCGCACTTGTGTGCAACTAATTTTCCGCAGGTAAAACATCTCACAGGTACTAACATAATATGTGTCACCGCTCACGTGTTCTATAAAAACTATTGGGCCAATCCATCATCTCATTCTATTTATCGTTTTTCTCTGAAATACTCGATTCGACCTCACCCCAGAAAAGAGGTAATATTCAAATTGGTGACTTGGATGGTTTTTAAGATAAGCGGGAGTCGCCCAGCTTGGCCAAAGGCGTAAGACTGAGGCTCTTATCCCTTAGGGGTTCGTGGGTTCAAATCCCATCTCCCGCACCTATAGTATTTGACTTGCCTAAAAGAACTACACACCGCCTAGGGA
>JALZGI010000351.1 GCA_030861105.1 Thermoproteota archaeon | reverse complement strand
GGGTAGCACATCCTAAAACTTCCAAGTCAAAACGCTTAATGATGTTTCCCCATCCCCATTGAGTTTTGTCAGCCATGTATTCTCTCATCATGTGAGTTCCCATAAAGTTAAAGCCGACTCTACCTTTTTTGTCTCTAGGGCTTATCTCTTTGCTTATAACATCTCTCGCTAGGATGTCTCCTGACTCGGGAAGACCTGATATAAAAAAAATAGGACATGAAAGGTCAAGAGATTCATAATCAAAACTCGTTGCGTCGGTGGTAAGAAGCTCAAAGCCGACTCCCGTCATCGATAAAATGTCTTGTTGAACTGAGCCCAGGGAGTCATCGATCTCGATGCTAAAGGCCTTTAGTCCTAATAGTGTCGAGCAATACGCTATTCTTCCATCACCTGAACCAATATCAACTAACTCTTTGAATCCAAATCTCTTTGAGTAAAACGCTAAGGCATATGCAGACAATAGCCATGTTGGATAAAATGGTTGATAACAGGTATCATGCTTCTTGCTGCTAAGCCAGTAGTTGTTAATGTCTCCCTCATACGCGGTGCACAACATTCCGTCGACCATGACGTCGGTTCGATCCAGATAGATAGGGTTAATTTTTGCAAACAAATTAAGCTGATCTAATGTTGCTTGCTCAATATTGAATCTTGAAGAACGCTGGCATGGCACTACCTCACTCACATAACCTTTTGGCAGGAAATCCTTCATGTAGTTGTTCTTCAGTTCAACTATTGAAGAAGATAAATTATCCAATAGAATCCCTTGCACCGGAACTTTCTAATAAACTGATTCTGCGCTCGGTCGTAGACCTCTCTTGTAACTTTTTCGTCCGCAAATAACACAACGATAGAGCCTCCTCCTCTTGTAAGTATAGATTACATCCTCCTCTTCAATTATATCATGCGATGTCTTTGACAGGCATTGGTCGCAGAATCTTATTTCTATTGTATTGTTCATAAGTACTATTCCTGTCTGCTTTGCATTGTTTTAACTGCGTTCTCACCCATTTGAGAGAGTTATCTCTTTAGACTCTTAGACAAAAGAACTGGAACTTCTGATGGGATCTTTGCAACAGGTACATTTGCTTTGAGGAAGCTGGTCAATTTTGATTCAGCCGAACCATAGTCACCGTATACAATCGCTCCGGCGTGACCCATTCTTTTTTCCTTAGGAGCAGATCTCCCGGCGATGTAGCCTATCACTGGTTTCGGATATCTTGTCCTTATTATGTACTCCGCTAATTGTTCCTCGGCATCTCCGCCGATCTCACCTACCACAACGATACCCTCAATATCGTTAATGTCTCTAATCATTTCGAAGCATTCAATCAGGTTTGTACCGTTAATTGGATCTCCTCCTATACCCATACATATTTTTTGACCAAACTGCGCTTTTGTTAAGTTGTATGCGAGTTCATACATCAAGGTACCGCTCCTTGAAAGAAGGACCACATTGCCTGGGGCGAAAGGTCCGGCTGGCATAATCCCGATTTTAGTAACTCCAGGAATGATTATGCCCGGTGTATTGGGTCCAATGACTCGTGAATTCCGCTTATTGGCGTATTCCAGCAACTTCAGGGAATCTATTATTGGAACATGCTCTGGTATAGCTACTAAAAGTTTTATTCCACTGTTGATGGCTTCAATTGCTGCTTCCAAAAAATGTGGAGCAGGTACGAACAACGCAGAAACTCCCGCTTCTGACTTCGCAACGGCTTCAGCCATATCATCGTAAACAGGTATTCCATCAAACTCTTGCCCTCCCTTGCCCGGTGTTACTCCCGCTACGATATTTGTCCCGTAACTTCTCATCAGTCTCGTATGAACGGATCCAAAGCTCCCTGTCATTCCTTGAACAATTATCGGCTTCTTGCAATAGTCCTCGTCAGTCTCTCTGCCGACTAGGAGACCCATGAGATCAAACTTATTTGCCATATATTTCCTCAGCTCCGGGGAGTTCTTGGAGCAAACCATGTATAGCCTGCTCGACTGTATCATACATCCTTGCATTGCTGCTCTTCAGCAATTCTCTCGCCCTTTCAGATTCTGCACCTGTTATCCTAGCAAAAGTTGGCACCTGGACTATTTCTTCCCTGTATGCCCTTACGATGCCTTCTGCTACCATGCTAGTTCTGACTATCCCTCCAAATAGGTTTATCAGTATAGAGCGTATCTTTTTCATCTTACTAATCACTTTCAACGAATCATAAATCGTTTCGGGGGTAGCACTGCCGCCGAAGTCTAGAAAACAGCCAGCTTTGCCCCCTTGGTCTGACACCATGTCAAGAGTTGACATTACAAGTCCAGCCCCATTGCCTATTATGGCAATATTTCCATCCAATTCTACAAAGGAAAAGCCACTCTTTTTTGCCTGCAATTCGGATTCGGACATAAACTGATACTTTCTGAGCTCAGGATGTCTAAATAACGCATTATCATCTATTATAACTTTGGCATCGAGGGCCATTAGGGATCCATCTTCAAGAACGACGGCGGGGTTTATTTCTGCTAATTCAGCTTCTTTTTCAAATACCAATCTTGACAGCTTTATCGCGAGATTCTCAAATTCCTGAGCAGTGTTGGCAATCAGTCCGAGTTTTGAAGCGAATTCGTTTGCTTGTGATTGTGTAATACCAGAGTAAGGAACATCGACAATGAATTTTTTTTCTACACCCTCGATCTCGATTCCTCCTTCCCCGGAGCATATGAATGAATATTGTCTCTTGCTTCGATTCAGAAAAAGCGAGATATAAAGTTCCTTCTTGAAATTCACGGTTTGCTCAAATAAGATCGACCTGGGTCGTTCTCCCTTGATCTCTTTATTCATAAGCCGATCGAAATTCGTAATTGCTTCCTCTGGCGTTTTGCATTTGACAATCGCACCGGCCTTTCCTCTACCCCCGACAGCCACCTGCGATTTTAGTACGATGGGAAATTCAAGATTGGATAACAATTCTCTTGCCTCGTCTAAGGAGGTTGCGAACATGGATTTAGGAGTACGAATTTCGTACTGACGAAATAGCTCTTTTCCCTGGTATTCGAGTAATCTCATTACACGGTTGAAGACAACAACAATACACTCATTTATAATTCTAGTATACAAAAATCGTGTCGGCTCATTAGACCAAATGAATAGGTCCTGTGCGAGATATCAAATATATTGTAAGATATAGCAAGGACCTGTCTGTATTGTCCAAAAAACTGCATCAATGACCTTAGACTGCTCCTGGCGACTTATTTTTGTGGTTGTTCGGATGCGGATATAAGATATAACTCCAATGCTAGAACACAGAATATGTCTACAAGCTTTAAATATTTAGAATGTATCGATCGAAATATGGCTGAAAAGATGACGGCTGTTTGGTTAATTATTCTCACAATTATTGTATGCGCAGCGGTCCCGGCCGCAATGATTTGGTTAACATCGCAGCCCAAGCCTGAGTTTATCTTTGGTCTTGGATTTTACGGTGAGCGCGCCTTTAGCGGAATTCAGTTTGACGTGACTTAGCAACAAAATATCCTCGGTGCGAGTTACCCGAGGCTCGCCTGTCAACCCCCGGGTTCATTAATCTGTATTCGATCAAAGTTCTATAGTATTATATTATGTCAGAAGGTATCATTTTGCGTTTTGGCCGAGAATAACCTGTTCACTATGTTGTTATGGCTCGGCGAGCTAATAATTTCCAGCTGGGTTCTTTCCTATGGAGCCGAGCATCTCTCCATGAGATATGGTGCCAAGTTTGTCGGAAGGACTCTTCTCAGTATAGCTACTACTCTTCCGGAGATTGCTATTGTCATCTATGCTGCGGCCGATGGGTTCTATGGCATTGCAATAGGTGCTGGATTGGGAAGTAATTTGTTGATGATGACCTTGGGATTATCTGTAATGTTATTAATAGCAACGACTCGTCTATCCAAGGCCCCGCTGAGGGGTATTCCGGTAGGAATGTTTAAACTGGACAAGATATTTTTGTTGGCGACTGCAGTTATCAGCGCTGCACTATTTGTCGACGGGTACAATTTCATTGACGGGTTTGCCTTTACAGCCCTTTTCATAGCTTACATTATCATGGCCTTTTTCGAGATGAGGGTGGAAAGAAAGAGGGAATCATCAAACTCAGAGGCTAAACAGAGAGAAGCTAAAAGTCGAGCAATTGAGATTGATGATCCAGGCGGATCGTCTGCAGTTTTTGATAGAGCCATGTTGAAGGCTATATTGGCTTTTGTTGCAGGGACAATCGGGATTGTAATGGGAGCAGGACCTTTTATTCATTCCATGCAGGGTTTTTCGTTAGAGATAGGAATTTCAGCTATCATACTTGCTGTCATTATAAGTCCAATAGCTGGAGAGATGCCAGAAAAAATCTCCATGATGATTCTTGCGCGCAAAGGAGCAGCTGGTGCATCCATTGCTATCGCTAATGTTTTAGGGTCCAAGATCCTAAACAATACACTGCTTTTGGCGGTTGCAGTTTTTGGTGCAATGTTTCATGCGGGGTTCTATGCCACAATCGAACTTACCACGGTGCTCTTCTATCAAGTGGTTCTAGTTACCACCGTCACTATCATTGCCCTTGTACCACTTTTCAAAAAGGAGATAGGTCTAAAGGTAGGCATTCTCTTGGCATCCATGTATCTCATAAGCCTATTTGTACAGTTTCTGCTTCCTCAAGAAATTGCACTGCATTAGAACATTACTCGCCGACCGAATCTATTCAATGGTAACAATCCTTGAAAATTTTATCCTGGAACTATTACAAATCTCTCTCATGCATGGAAATGTAATTGAGACACAGGGCTCGAATATCGAGATAATGAAATCGTATTGTGGGAATAGATATCTTATGAATCGATAGCCGAATTCCAAGCTACAGACGCAGACCGTGCTATGTCTGTTGACAGCGAACCTAGCAATATTTCAACGCTCCGAACTTTTAATCTGTCAGATCCAGTAGTTACATGACCACACTTTTACGCATCCTTTCTATCCAAATCTATTTATCTTCGATTAAGAGAGATTTATTTATGGGCATATTTCTCGGAAGGAAATCGAAGAGGCAGGTAAACGGCTCACGTCGTGGTTCGATTCCTGAAGAGGACAAGTTAAATCCGGTTGACCTTCAAAAATACGACTTGTATAACAAGGGAATCAATAGCATGTCAAACGAAAAATTCGAGGATGCGATTCGCAGCTTTGAGTTAGCGCTGCGACTCGACCAAGATTACGTGGATGCATGGATTAAGAAGGGATATGCTCATTTTCATCTAGGAGAATATAATAGTGCGATATCGGCGTATGACAGGGCTCTGGAAATTGATGTCAATAATGTTGAGCCCTGGAATCTGAAGGGTCTTGCGTACTATAGGCTAAAGAATTATGATAAAGCGATTGCGGCTTGTGAAAAAGCTATCGATGTCAATCCCAATGACGCGATGGTATGGTATAACTATGCATGTTATCTAGTCCTGAGCGGCAGAATAGATGAGGGTATAGAAGCACTTAAGCGTTCTATTGAAATTGACATCAATTATGCTAAAAAGTCGGTCAGAGACAGGGACTTTGAAAGTGCTAGGGCGGAGGAAGGTTTCAGAAGAATAATCGAAGTCGTAGTACTAGAATCGATTAGACAGGGCTATAACTACGTAGGCAAGATTGTCTGGATTACAGGAATGGATAGGCAAGATGTAGAAGATGCAGTAACGAGGTTAACCATGAAGGGCCTTCTGTTAAGAAAAGAAAAAAAGACTATTACCAGCAAGGAAGAATACTATGAGATTGCACAAGAGATTGCAGAGAGAATCGGATACACTAAGCAGACCGGTTTTCTAAAGAGGAACAAGGTCATCTCTGCACCTCTCCAAGAACTAAAAGACATCAGTGAAATAATTGGTATGGCCAAAATGACTGTCGAAAAGGGAGACATTAAGCTGACGTTGGATGCTCTTGAAA
>JALZGI010000338.1 GCA_030861105.1 Thermoproteota archaeon | reverse complement strand
GGCCCTTACTTCCTGCGCTCTGGAGTAGGCGTCATATAACTGGTTTCCAACTTCCATATGATCTTCACGCGTTTTCCCTTCACCGACGCCATCTTTCATTAACCTTGAAAGCGACATAAGCACGTTGACGGGAGGATATATACCCTTTCTGAACAGGTCGCGACCCAGGACTATCTGCCCCTCGGTTATATATCCAGTTAAGTCAGGAATGGGATGTGTGATGTCATCTGCTGGCATCGAAAGAATAGGAACCTGTGTGACACTTCCATTTTTCCCTTTTACTCTCCCGGCTCTTTCATAATTATTTGCTAGATCGGTGTACAAGTAGCCCGGATATCCTTTTCTTCCAGGAACTTCCTCTCTGGCTGCACTTATCTCTCGAAGCGCTTCTGCGTAATTTGTCATATCCGTGAGAATTGCCAAGACATGCATTCCCAAATCAAAGGCAAGATACTCCGCGACCGTTAGCGCCACTCTTGGTGTGATGATCCGCTCAATGGCCGGATCATCTGCAAGATTTAGGAATAGAACGCTGCGTCTAAGCGCACCTGATTCTTCCAGACTTCTCTTAAAATACTGTGCATCAGAATACTGTACACCAATAGCTGCAAAGACCACGGCAAAGTCTTCCTTTGTACCCACAACAGCAGCCTGACGTGCGATCTGAGCTGCTAGGATATTGTGAGGCATTCCTGAGCCTGAGAAAATTGGTAGTTTTTGTCCCCTTACCAGAGTTAACATCCCGTCTATGACAGAAACCCCTGTTTGGATGAACGAGGTAGGATACTCTCTTCTTTCTGGATTCATGGGTTCTCCGCTCACATCGAGAAACTTGTCAGCAACCGGTTCAGGTAGGCCGTCATTGGGCCTGCCTAATCCGTCAAACACACGACCCAGGAGCTCCTGAGAGACTGGCAGTTGCATAGTTTTGCCCAGGAATTTTGCCTTAGTCCCTGTAATTGCAAGGCCAGTAGTTCCTTCAAAAACTTGAACTACTGCTTTTCCAAAACCAACTTCCAAAACTCTTCCCAACCGTCTCTCTCTGTTAGGAGTTTCAATTTCCACGAGCTCGTCAAAGGACGCCTTGGTTATGCCGTCTATAATCATAAGTGGTCCTTTGATCTCTGCCACCTTAGTGTATTCTATTCCGACTGCAGCTTCAGACAAGGACCTTTACCTCCTCGCGTTGGCCAAGCTTGCTAAACTGTCCGTTCATCTCCTGCTCTAGACTATCCAGTCGTGAGACCTCATCGTCTGTAATCTCAAACTTAGATTTTAGTAGAGATGTTATAACAGGCATGGCCCTGATGTCAACTAGCGATACTCCCTCTCTCAGGGCCCTTTGTGCATTCTTATAAAATTGTACCATTAACCTTACTTGCTTTAGCTGTTTCTGTGGACTACAGTACGTGTCTACTTTGTCAAAAGAATTTTGCTGCAATATACCAATCTTAATCATGCGTGCGACCTCAAGGACCAGTTTTTCTTCATCAGGCAATGCCTCGGGTCCAAGGAGTCTGACGATTTCTTTTAGCGTATCTTCTCGTTGAAGAATATTATATGATTCAGCCCTCAAACCATACCATTCCGCACTTACATTTTGCTTCCACCACTTTGACACATCCTCCAGGTATCCAGAGTATGACTGCATCCAGTTTATCGACGGATAGTGTCGGGAGTAGGCCAGCCTAGTATCGAGAGCCCAAAAGGTTTTGATAAATCTAATGGTATGGGTTGTAACAGGCTCGGTAAAATCCGCTCCAGAAGGTGATACCGCTCCAACAATTGTCACCGAGCCAGATCTTTCCGGCGAACCTAGAGCCCTTACCCTCCCTGCACGTTCATAAAATTCGGCTAGCCTCGAAGCGAGGTATGAAGGATAGCCCTCCTCTGCTGGCATTTCTTCAAGGCGACCAGACATTTCACGTAACGCTTCAGCCCATCTGCTTGTAGAATCTGCTACGAGGACTACATCAAATCCCATATCACGGTAGTATTCCGCAATAGTGACGCCAGTATAAATCGACGCCTCCCTCGCAGCCACTGGCATGTTACTTGTATTTGCCACCAAAACCGTTCTCTCCATGAGTGGTCTGCCGGATCTTGGGTCAATCAAATGAGGAAATTCAACAAGAACCTCTGTCATTTCATTGCCTCGTTCCCCACAACCTATGTAGACGACGACTTTCGAGTCAGCCCATTTTGCTATCTGATGTAAAGTAACGGTTTTTCCGGTTCCGAAACCACCGGGGATAGCACCCGTTCCACCTTTGGCAATAGGGAAATAAGTATCTATGATTCTCTGGCCTGTTATTAGAGGTACCGACGGATCAAATCTTTCAGCATATGGCCGAGGTTTTCTCACTGGCCATTTGTGGAACATTTTCAATTCTTGTCTTTCACCGTTGGTTTCCGTAATTGCGACTACCTGGTTTAAGTCATACTGGTTTTCCTTTGCAACTTCAACAACTCTCCCCCCTGGATGATCTGGAGGAACAAGGATGCTATGAGTTAGAAGCGGTGTTTCTTCCACAACACCCAAAACAGAACCTCCAACTATATCATCTCCAACCTTCACATCCGGGATAAATTTATATTTCTTCTTCAGATCGACGGGGGTCGTCGCTACGCCTCTTCCAATAAACGATCCTGATTTTTGCGCAATTTCGTCAAGAGGTCGCTGAATGCCATCGTAAATCTTTCCGATAACTCCTGGACCAAGCAGTACTGACAGCGCTTGGCCTGTGCCTCTTACTGGCTCGCCAGGTTTCAATCCAGAAGTCGATTCGTAAACTTGAATAAACGCAACATCACCAGCTAATCGGATTACCTCTCCGATTAGCTTTGTGCTTCCTACCTCAACGGTTTCATACATCTTGGCTGAGGACATACCATCAGCCTTCACGGCCGGTCCGCTTACCCAGACAATTTTCCCCTTAGCTTCCATTGCTTACTTGTCTCCTCTAAGTGTCTGGACTATCTCCTTCCTTATTAAAGGTTTGAGCCTTTCTGAGCGCGAGTCAAGAGTGCTGTCGTACATTAAGGAGCCATCAGCAGATCTCGCTCTCAGGCCTCCAATAATAGGTATAGGTTTATCTGAGAGAGATAACTTGATTCTTCTCGCTTTCTTTCCAATTGCTTCTGAGACCAATTTCATATCTCTTTCAGCACACTCGATAATAATCTCTTCAGAGTTAATTGCTGAAGTACAATCTTCTATCATCTCGTTTATCATGGCTTTGTAATCCTTGTCTCTTGGCAGCTGGACTAGCTTTTCCCTTGCTCGGTTAAAATAGTCGTCGACAGCACTTTCAATTAACAAAAGCTCTGCATTTCTGGAAGCAATACGTTTTGAACCCAAGACCTGTCTCCTTAGATTTTCTGCTTGTTTATTTGAACTCTGTATAATCTGATCATATTCTGACAAAAGACTGCTTTTTGACGACTCGAGGTTGGAGAGGGCCTCATTAAAGGCAGAGTCAATTCGAGCTATAAATTCTTCCTGCCGCTGTGCCAAAACCTTGCTTACTGTTCTTTCCAACTCAGGACTTTTACTCATTTAGAATTGTATTGCTCTTGTTCCGTGGGGGTTTTTAACCTTTTGTTGAGGTGGTCCCGCAGCACCCAGAATTGTCCTTCTTTATTGCAGTTTTTTGATCTTATCGTTTACCCTTCGCGCAAGCATATGAAGGCCGCTAACATGACTTCCTTCCCAATAGAATTTAATGCATTTTGAACACTGGAAAAACCGAGTATGAGATCTTGCAATGTTAGTAGGTAATTGGCTCCTGGCGTCTGCAGATGGCATTTCCTTTAGTATGCCATTGCACAGCGAACAACGAGCGGTTCTAGTGCTAAACGACACATGGTAAATCTTGTTTTTCGTTAACGCGTAAGCGATATTATCTATCTCGTCCTCCTCGTCAAGCAAGATCCCCTGGATTCTGTTCTTTATTACTCGCCTAAACAGCTCCCTATCTCGCGTCAATACTATCCTTTCCTCCTTTGAAGCTTCCTGCAAAACATAGTTATCTTCTGTATCCTTAATGTAAGTCGTGTCATATCCCAGGATCCTTAATTTCCTAGCAATATCTCCCAACATTGCGTCAGCCAAAAAAGAAGGCAGAATATCTCTAACCCTGTACTTCGGACCTACACTCTTCACAAGTGAATGTTCCGCTCTCAAATTGCAATAGGTCAGACCATTCCCCACATTCATCACAGTAGCCTGATACGTTACCCATGCCCCTACCTATTTCACCTCTCAGCAGTGATGCCTTCTCTGAAATGACATCCACCAGATCTGGCGTTACAGAAATAACGTCAGAAGCTGAGATAATGCCTACCAGTTTGCTCTTATAAACCACTCCTAGACGTTTTATATTGTGTTTGCGGAGTAGACGAGCGGCCTCGGTGACTCCTTCCTCTCCCTCTATTGTGTGAAGTCTCTGCATTATTTCAGAAGCTTTTAGTGTGCTAGGCTTGATATCCTTTGCGACAGCGCCTGAGACAATGTCCCAGTCGGTGACGATGCCAATGGGAGTATCTTTTTCAAGGATTATAATGCTTCCAATTTTGTGTTCCTTCATTTTCAACGCGACATCTACAATCGTATTATGAGGCGAAGCGGAAATAATCGGACTATTCATTATATCTCTAACAAGAACCCTAGTTGGCATGCTGGCGTCGCGGTGGCTTCTTTTGTCCTGGCTGCTTACCACAGCGCTAGATTGGGATATAACCTTTAATTACTTTGCTCATTGGACTCATTATTTCTGTCATTTTGAGAAGCGTATCTGCTTCCCGTTCGATGAATGCCTGAGATTTTGCTTTGCCCATGAGGGAGGGACCTAATATATTCGTCTGCATTGGCTGATTGTATAAACATTGAAAGTGACTGTGCTAGTTGACTGTTATCACCATGTACTAAAGATAGAAACTCGCTTCTTAACTTTTTAGCGACTATCATCGGATCTAGCCCTCCTGGCAACAAATCGGCATAAATCAAGGATCTGTTTCTGATTGCTCGACTAGGTCCGCAACATAGGTAAAAGGCACCTTGCTGTTCCACAATGCCTATAGTTAGATGAATTTGAATCCCTTTTATGTAACTTCGCTTACCTTCGATTACAAATGAGCCCTTGGGGACGAACTGACCAGTAGGAGCTCCCCTTTTTACCTGTGTAGCCATTACCCAATATGCGTCTCCACTCGAAAGGCTGTCTTTCCAGGCTCTGCTAAAGGAAACAGTAGCTTCTGCTACCTCCAGCAAGCTTTTGTCTATGTTTTCAACCAAATTGGGATTCTTAAGGACGAAGAATGGAGAGCCATGTATTTCTGCATGAAAAACAATGTCCTGTTCGTCCAAATGCTTCCTAATTATGGCAGAATTCGATGAGGCGTCTCTACCACCTATTGCCAATAGACCATCGCTTGTGGTGAACCAACGGTAGCGCTCATACCACTCTCTGTTACGTACATGTTGTATTGTATTGGCTTTGGCTTCGATTGAGCTGGCTTCATTCTTGAGTTTGTTTATTCGCTCCATTAGCTTTGTCTTAGATTGTTCAATGGAGGACAATCCCCTTTCCATGTCTTTTGCTCGTTGAAACAGCATAGATGCCATCCTAGCCGAACTTTGGTGCAGTTCGACGTTTTCTCCCGCCACCTCTAGAAATTTTGTGCCCTTGTAGCTGAAAACTTTTACCAATTTTTCTTCGATTAGTTTTCTGATTGAGCTGTGGGTCATAATATCGGGCCCTTCGTAAGGCATTGACATTAGCTCTCCAGCAATTTTCCTAATGGCGCGAGCCTTGGAAGTGACTGCCGCCTTAGCCTTTTCTTGTTCAGCGATATCGTGTAATAGAGCATCGACTCTTTTGTCGATATGGCCCGTTTTTATCTTGTTGCCGACGTTTATGAGCTTGTGGCTTAGTACTTGGTCTACTGCCTCCATATACTCTGGAACATGCCTATTGTGAATAGCGGTAGATAGTGCATCTATACGTAATGGAAGGGCTTCTGTAGGGTTTCCATTTTCATCCAGTACAATAACTGGATTGTGCTTAGAGCTATTGGTTATTTCCTCGACAACAGATTTGGTATTTGAATATATCCTTGTAATATCTTCGCCTGTCAGATCTCCCACGGTTTTTGCCCGAATGTTTGACCTGGCCATAACCTCCTCGACATATTTTCTTGGAAGAGACGTGACTCTGCCGACCCATTTGGCTATCGGAAGAGTTAATAGTTCGGCGTTTTTCCCTGATCTGGCAAACTCGTCAAAGGACAGATCAAACA
>JALZGI010000327.1 GCA_030861105.1 Thermoproteota archaeon | reverse complement strand
CAACAGACAGGTCAACCCTTATTGCATACAGCAGAAGGAATAGTAACAATACCCTTTACATTAGAAGAACCTGGAAGCTATACTATCAGGATTCCCGTGATGGGGATTAACTTTATTCCCATGGCTACAGAATATACAGATTTTTCTGTCAAAGTAGAGTAAATCCGTCAGGTTTTCCAGGAGGGCATTCTATCCTCTTCGGCAAGGTCAAAAAGCTAAATACATATCGCTGAATGAGAACTAGCTATATTTTTGTTGCCATCATGATCACAAATATATTCTATTTCTACCTGCATGTACATCAATGAGAATTTTCAATGCTAGTCCAGGATTTGGCTCTCCTTTAACTGAGGATGAGGTTATCAACTTTTTGACAAACGGCAAATTAAATATCCATATTGGTACACTCGATAAAAAAGGAGAGCCAAATATACATCCAACATGGTATTACTTTGATATTATAAAAAACAGGTTTTACATTGAAACATCTAAGCAATCAAGAAAAACGGAAAACCTCTACACAAATAATATCATATACTATTGTGTTGACGATCCCAACCCACCCTACAAAGGAGTTAGGGGCAAAGGAAAAGTCAAAATTCATGAAGACACCCATCACAATATACCTAGCTGAAAAGATAATGATCAAATACCTTGGAAGCCTCGGACACCCAATGGCTAAGGCTCTTATGACAAGCGTTAAAAATGGGGATTCAGTTATTTTAGAGGTATCCCCTAATTATTATTCAACTTGGAATTATAGCAAGGGGAGATAAACCTTGTTTTCACACCAGCATGATAATAAACTCATTTACCATTTATTTCAAGTAATTCCTTATGCCGAAAGCAATTAGTTGTATGATCGTTCACAAGACCAACCGCTTGCATCATCGCATAACATATAGTAGATCCAACAAAACTAAACCCTCTAGTCTTAAGATCTTTGCTCAAATTATCTGACTCTACAGATCTTACAGGGACTTGCTGATAACCCTTAAAGAAGTTGTGTTTAGTTTTTCCACCTTCAACAAATCTCCAGATATATTTATCAAAGCTGCCAAATTCATACTGTACTCTGATAAAGGCTCTGGCATTTGTAATGGCAGATTGAATCTTTAATCTATTTCTTACAATATTTGTATTGGGGGAAGTTAGTAATTTATCCACACTATCTTTTTTGAATCTTGCTACTCTTTTTACATCAAAGTTATCAAAGGCTCTTCTGTAATCTTGACGTTTCTTTAAAATAGTTGACCAGCTTAATCCTGCTTGAGCACCTTCCAAAACTAGGAATTCAAATAGTTTTGTATCTTGGTGAACTGGAACTCCCCATTCAGTATCATGATATAGCTGCATTTCTGGAAATTTATTATCAGCCCATGAGCATCTATTAATACTATCTTTATTCACGTTGTTAAGAGATCCGTAAATGCGTCAATCTTCATCATAAAACAATGGTTTGACGCTACAGCCCTATAGATATGTTGCTTAATCTTCTAAAGATTGTTGAATATACTACACTTATTTGATTTCGATTGGTATTGTCTGCAAGCTTCAACTTACCTGTATATTAGTAATGGTAGTTGAGCTCGAATTTAATTTTACAGATAGATTTCATGTTTATAGACCCATTACCTTTTCGGTGTGATAATTCTTCCAAACAGGAAATATTTAAAAATTCTATGATACAATGGGATTATACTCTACTACTTAGGGCGCTTTATGATTTCTCATACAAAATAAATTTGAGCCTATACATATCCAATTTTGATGGTATCAATACCACGTAGACGAATATGATACCTTTTATTAACAGGATAGTAATAAAGGTATAACAATGAACTTAAGGGTTGATACCACAGTAGGTAACACGAGACTATCTGAACACTGATTGGTATGCTTGTTGATTTTGTTAATAATACAAGCGCGATATTTGATAGTGTAAAAATAAGAGCTCAGGTCTATTTAGAGGGTTTAATGATTTTTGCAACCAATTACTATTAAAAAGCTACTTGGTGAAAGGTTGGGGTAAAGATAAGGCCAGATATATCTTATCTGAAAAAGCCCAGGTTAGAAAAAGAGAACAGAAGAAATTACTGAAAATCTGGCCAAAGTTGGCAAGAATGATCGTAACAATGTTCCTAACAGTCCTCCACTTGAATACAATATTGTGGTACCAGACCTCCTTGATTGCCTGTAGATTGGTAAAAATATCATAACAGATAAACCAAAAAAGAAGAAGTAAAAGAAAAAGGAGCTAGAAAGGAGTTAGTGTATTACTAATCTAATATCTAAAGTATTCAAGCGAAGGATTAGATAGTAACCCTTAAAGCACTAGGGTTAGCAGAAAAGGAAGGAAATGTCTTGTGAGGAAGATGTTGAAGAAGAATGTTTCTCGAGTCATGTAATTGCAAAACACGATGGTACTATAAGCCCGGAGATATATAATTACAATGCAAACG
>JALZGI010000535.1 GCA_030861105.1 Thermoproteota archaeon | reverse complement strand
ATCAATAGCTGCGCTTTTAGCAATATATGTTACCTCACTGTCATTTCAAAGTCAGAATGATATGCAACAGCAACAACAACAACAGCAACAGCTCCCTTCCCCATCTCCACCTGCTTCTACAACTTCCACACCTAATTCTACTGCTTCAAAGAGTATTATAATACCGCAAGGAGCAGCTGCGCAACAAGTTAAAACATATTTTATACCAAATCCTAGTACCGTATCTGTTAATTCTCAAGTCACCTGGAACAATAAGGATGTCGCCCCCCATACAGCAACAGCAACAGATGGCTCATTTGATACTGGTGTCATAAATGTCGGTTCGTCAGGCTCAGCGATAGTTAGAGGTCAGGGTACAATTCCATATCGTTGTACTATACATCCATGGATGAATGGTATGTTACAAGTTACTTCTTGAGAAGTAAAAGAAGTCGTCATGGCAAACTCTAGCTCTAGCTCTATACAAGCAAACACGTCCTTCTGCAAGAACCAAGTATCGGTTCGCACAGGGAAGTTTTTGTTTATTTCTACTCTTATTTGAAAAATTTGCAAAAGCAAAAAACAAAAATTCCTATGTATCTAATAAAGACAGGGGCCAGATAATAACAATAAAACCTACGATCTTATATCCAATATCGCGCAGAAATGTACGTAACTTCATTCTAGTAATTGTATTTGTGTTGCTTACAATGGTGTCGCTTCAAGAACAAATACTGGGCCAAGTAGAGGCGGATCTAGGCAATCATATGATTATTGAGCACTTGTTATTTTTTTTCCTGGGGGTCCTTTCTGTCATGGTTTCTGAAAGGGTAATTCGCTTCCTTATTTCCTCAAATAATAAAAATAGTGGAAGAAGTAAAATCCAAGGAATTAACAATAAGCAAATACGAAAGTCAGTAGTATACTACTGGAGCAGAGTACTGCAAAGGATCTTTTTTCTAAATAGTTACAAATTCATATGGCCATTAATTGCTATAGCTCTTATAGCCATCTGGCACATTCCTGTGGTATTTGATTTTGCAATCCTCTATGAACCAGCTCATATTTTACAACATCTTTCATTCGTAGCGGTTGGGGTATGTAGTCTTATGGCAATAAGATGTCTGGGTGAATCATTTACATTGTTTATCCTAATCTTATTAACTGGAATGATGGGATTAGGGGGATTGATGTTTACTCTTGCAGAGACCAAGATATATGATATGTATTCAATTAGTAGCCATAACAATGCAGGAAATTACATGCTGATATCCTCTATAGTTCTCTTGCTTGTTGGATTGCCTACATATTTGATTCAGAGGACGTTTTTACATACCAGGTCTAAATATTGACAAGTGGAAAATTCTAAGCCTGTACCGTGAGTTTTATTGTTTTTATTATTTATACTATGTATGTTTCCCTTAATATGACAGCAACACTTCCTCTTCATTATTAACATAGAGATAATCTTATCTATAGCTGCTTTTTGATGATAGTAGATATGAACAAAAGAGAGTTGACATTGGCAACGACTGCAATCATAACAGGACTAGGCATAGTTACTATAGCATCTGTTATTCTTTCTTCTGCTAACACCATAATTACTCAAGCATTAGGACAGGAATCAAATATAAGCAATAGTAATAGTAATAGTAATAGTAATACAACGATAGGTGCTGCTGGAAGCCCATTATATAATCTAACAATTGATGGTAAGTCGTATCCTATTAAATTCAATATCACTGGAGGTATCATTGACACTATAGCAATTGATGGGGATCAAGCAATACTGTTGGTGAATATCAACGCATCTACAAATGGAGGCAAACTCGAAATTGAACTCCCAAGAGACCTGATTGATTCCAAAACGCAGTCAAATATGGATAAACCATACTCAGTCTATGAAGATGATATGGATAGATCCCTATCTTTTATCGAATCGAAGACTACCGACCAGGCAAGAACTTTAGTGATTACATTTAACAACGAAGACAATGTAATTGAGATTCGTGGTACAGAGGTACTATCAGAGCCTGGTGGAGAATTTTAGTTTAATTTAATAGTCTGTATAGACAGATACCAGGGAATCCGTTCCTAACAAGCATTGTAGGATCAGATTACATGTATG
>JALZGI010000288.1 GCA_030861105.1 Thermoproteota archaeon | reverse complement strand
GTCTTACTCCTCTGAATGCCTCAACGGCTTCGGGGCTCACTATATCACCTGCATGGATTACAAAGCTTACATTCCTGTTAGTGAAAATCGAAGTAGCATTTTGAATATTCACTATGTTATCGTGGGTATCAGAGATCAAGCCGATCTTCATTATGGCTCGCTAAATCAATCCAGAATCCCAATTTGTGGGTTGTGGGAATAAACCAGTCCGAGCAAGATAATGCGGGCAGAACTCGGTATTCGGAGTCTAAAAGTGTACGAACTAGGAATAGGATACAAAGAATACAAAGTCATAGCGGTGATGCCACAGACTTGACCCTGAAGGAACATGATCAGGTATTTTGATTGAGTTGGAATAATCCGCGTTCAATTAGGTAAATAAACGGCAGATTGTTATTTTTCTCAATTACATTGAAATCGACTGGGGATAGACCTAGTTTTTGTTTGGAGGTATGGGGTACGGATTACACCAAGATTAAGGATACTTGCATTGTGGCTGAAAAGTTAGGATACAATGGCTTCTTCTATGGTGAATCATTATCAGATATTGATTTGGACTGCTGGACTGTGCTTTCCAATCTATCGGCTTTAACAACTGACATAAAGTTAGGCCCCGTCATAACTTATTTAATACCTGAATACAGAAGCATTGCGCTACTAGCGAAACAGGCCTTTACACTTCAAGGGATATCAAATGGAAGATTGGAATTTAGGACAGGTGCTGGCGCTGCCCCCCAATGGGCTTTGCCTTGGTGGCATCCTTATGGAATCGAGTACCCAAACAATGCAGAAAGAATATCTATGCTGGAGGAGGGACTTGCGCTACTTCACAAACTATGGAAGAAAGGTTGCGATGATGCCGAGGCATTGGTTCAATTTTCAGGGAAATACTTTAAACTAAATAGTGCATCATTAAATAAACCATCTAAAAACATTCCCATTACTGTTGCTGCAATGAAGAAAAAGACTATGCGACTAGCCGCCAAATACGCCGATGTGTGGGAGGCTTCATATATCGCTCCACAGGAATTTGTTTCTCTAAACAAAAAGTTCGAAGAGGATAAGAACTCCATTCCCTACAAATACATTAAACAGGACTGTGTTAGAAAAAATGCGGTCAAAAAATCAATCGAACTAGATGTCATAATAGCTGAGTCCGACTCTGATCTAGAACACAAGAAAAAGTTGTTTACCAAAGAAAGAGGCGCTGCTATATCTCAAAAGGTTTTCAGATACGGATTAGTTGGAAGACCATGCACTATAGCGGAGAGGCTAATAGAATACAGAGAAGCGGGAGTAGACCAATTTCTGCTTGCATTCCAGGAACCTTTTGATTTGAAAGCATTAGAGTCTTTTAAGGAAGCCTCCAGGAAATAACGGCATCGTGTGAATGACGCCAGCACAAGATTATTTTCTAAGATAAAGATTAGTCAATAGATACTACTTCTTTCCACCTAGTCGATATGTCTAAATGAAACCGTTAAATCGCCTACTGAGCATTACGCTATTAACTATGAAGACCAGCAATAAGAATACCAGTGACGCGAATACAGGAGAATTTCCTGAAGTCCCAGATGAGGCAATAGTCAATCCTGAAGATGAGAGGCCTATAAAAATGGCAAAAAGCACCGAAGAAGACCTTGCCGGGGATGAAAATAAGCATGATGATGAAGGCATAGATGACAGCATGGACATGGATGGAGACGGCAGCCCAGATACGTGAAATTTCTTAGTATCTAAAAGTAATACTTCAAGCTGATATAACAAAACTTTCCCTGCCAAAAATTTGTAAGCAAACCTCCGGAGATTTGTATATTCTCTGGTTTCGTGAGCTAATAGGTAATTGGACTCTTATTTTCCCTATTGTATTGCCTTCCTCAGAATGTAGAATTAGCACCGGCAAAACGAAAGCCGGTCCTTCTGGTGTTCGTGCTCCTGCTGGTTAACATTCTGAAATACACTCCAATTTATGAGTAAGAGTCTGTCCAGTGAAGAGCGCTGAGGTTCCTTACCATAGTCTTACGGGTACAGATGATTGAGCTTCCATTTCGTAGAAGCAATCTAATTGACGACCCATAATATAACATGGCTACGTGCTTATTGTCTTGTACCGGCAGATATTACATTTGACTTGAAAAATCCGATACGCAATCCTCAACCTATTCTCTGTCGACTCCCGTTATCAGCCTCCAGTAGAATTGAGTTTGCTGAATAGTCCACGTCTACTGCTATGATCGCAGGAGAGGATGCTAAATCTTTTGCCTGTTTTAGTAAAGAAGAAAACTCCTTAGCATTTTGGGCTCGATATCCACGGGCTCCAAAGCTTTCCGCAAGCTTTACAAAATCAGGATTGTTGAAATTGGTAAATGCACTCCTTCCAAATTCTAGCGACTGTTTCGCAGAAATAATACCAAAGTCGTAGTCACACCATACAACTATTATTATGGGAAGGTTCAGGCGGACGGCAGTTTCTAATTCTTGTACGTTCATTAAAAAGCCTCCGTCACCGCATATTGCAACAACTCTTTGTTTTGGTCTTACAAGCTTGGCTGCAATGGCACCTGGGAGCGCGAATCCCATAGAACAAAAGCCGTTTGTAATCAAGCAGGTATTTGGAACATAGGTTTCATAGACTTTTGCTATCCAAAGCTTATGTGCCCCTACATCAGATATAACGATGTCATGGTCGTCAAGCATATCACGTATATCATTAATCAATTTTTCAGGTTTCATAGGATATGATAGGTCATCTTTGTAGCGGCGGATCCTACGTGTCACCTCTTTTTTTATTTCTCTAAATAGATCTGGGATTTCTTTATTGGGAAATCCTTCAAACTTAGGACTATTTGTCTTTTCCTTTTCTAGCTCATCAAGTATTGCATTAACAGTATATTCTATATCGGCTGCAATTTCAATAGTTGGTGGGTAATATGTATCAACTTCTGCAGGCGTAAAATCGATATGGATGATATTTTTTTTCAGATTCCCATTCCAATTCTTGGGACTATACTCTACGAGATCGTATCCTATGGCAATTACTAAGTCTGAGTTCTGTAATGCTGCCAGAGCATAGTCGGCTTCTTTTATGCCAATTGTCTGTAAGTGCCTATGAGATCTGTCTGATATAACACCTTTGGCCATGAATGTATTTATTGAGAATATTCCTGTTCTCTCTACAAATTTCCTCAGTGAAGAGCTGGCATTTTTTCTAACACATCCGTTTCCGACTAGGACTATCGGCATTTTTGACTGGGAGATCATTTTGGCTGCTTTGAGAATCAAGTCATGGTTGGGTCTGGCCCTCAATACTTCTTTCCTTTCAATTGGCCTGATATCGGAGTTCATTTTTGCAATGTCTTCAGGCAGTTCAAGATGAACGGCCCCTCCCTTTTCCTCTAGCGCTATCTTAAAAGCTCTCCTGATAATCTCAGGTATACTATCAGCATTCCGCATAGACCATCTCCATTTTGTTATCGGCTCAAACATCGTTATTGGATCCATATTCTGATGTGATTCCTTGTGTAACTGATTAGTCTGAGTCTGACCTGTAATTGCCAACAGAGGAGATCTATCCATATTTGCATTTGCTACCCCCGTAGTCAGATTTGTTGCTCCCGGTCCCAGCGTGGAAAGACACACTCCGACCTTATGTGATAATCGGCCGTAAACATCTGCCATAAAGGCTGCCCCCTGCTCATGCCTTGTTAAAATAAATTTAATTCTTGAGGAATCTGAAAGTGAAATGGTCAGATCGTTAGTCTCTTCTCCGGGCAAACCAAAGATGTACTCTACTTGTTCTTCCTCCAAACATTTTACAAACAGGTCTGATGCTTTCATATTTATGTTCTCATTTGTATTGTCGAAGCTCTGAGCTCAGCAAATGTTACGCTTGAATTATAATAATTTGGTGTTTATATGCCGATCGTCAATAATGTATCTGCGGCACTACTTCCTGAGTTGCTTCAAATGACATTAAGGAAACAGATCCCAACCATTCTAAGGTACTTCCATACTTATGTTGAAATATGATCTGGTCAATTGGATTTCAAGCAATATGTTGGGATATTGTCTTTTATTGTGTTCCGCCTTTGCAGAAAAATTAGCATCTTTTTTGTTGCATTAACATGACACCTAATGACACTAATTCTGTCACTCCGATGTGTAATATGGCTGGTTTTAAAGGGATTGGTCAGCTTTATTGGGACTAGAGAAATCAAAACCGTCTTTCGATAAATGGATAATCTCATCCTTTGGACTTAGTTTGTCTGCTTTCTTTATGTGTTTTCCGAGATTCAAGAATTTTTCCAGCAATAGGTTTGAGCTGTTCAATATTTTCAGGAATTTTGGTTTTCCTAAGAACATCAACAGGTATCCCATTCTTTCTTGCAATCTTGACATTGGTAATTCCCGCTTCTCTTAGCTCAGCCATTGAAAAACCCCTGCCTCTCCTAATCACTTCCACATTTCTAATCAAACGTTTGACGATCGGCTTGTTTATCGACATGAGCATTAACTATTAAAAGTCAACAGTAAATAAACCATTACCGGCTAAAAAGAGAAGGAAATAATGAAAAAAGAAACTACTATAAGAGGCACCATTTTAACCTATGAGCCTATGGAAGATTCTTCTTTCGCTCATTTATTATTAGGTCTAATTCTTGCAGCATCGGTGTTAATTGTTTTCTCTGGGTCCACTATCTTTACGACCCATAGTTTATACGCACAAAACGAAACAAATCAAACAGAGAATCTTTCCATCTACGATATATTCAACAGGACAGAGAATTCCGTGGTACAGATAACAACTTCAATCCCGCCCATTACTGCTCCAAATCCCGATAGACAACCGGAAAATCAGACTGCATTGGGTTCTGGGTTCGTTTATGACGATAACGGATACATAGTTACCAATAACCATGTAGTGGCAAATGCAAGGATAGTGGATATAACATTTATTGATGGTAACAGGTACACGGCCAACGTCACTGGACGCGATGTTTACAGCGATCTCGCTGTTCTGAAAATTGTCGAAAACTTCACGGAGGCGGAACTAGCTCCCCCACTTACACTGGGCAATTCGTCGGATTTGAAGGTCGGAGACCAGGTAGTTGCCATCGGAAACCCATTCGGATTGGAAGGCTCAATCACTACGGGTATAGTGAGTCAGACTGGACGCTTATTGCCGCTTGAAGAGACAGGCTTCTCTGTGCCAAACGCAATACAAACAGATGCATTAATCAATCCAGGTAATTCCGGAGGGCCGTTATTGAATATGAACGCAGAGGTAATTGGTGTGAATACCGCAGGCATATTTCCGGGTAATATCGGATTTGCAGTTCCCTCCAATGCACTCCAACGCATAGTCCCTATATTGATTGAGACTGGAAATTACACTCATCCGTGGCTAGGAATGTCAGGAGGTCCTATAACATCAGATATAGCACAAAGGGAAGGGCTTGAGAGAAACTTCAAAGGGATAATAGTGGATACGGTAGTAAAGGATGGTCCTGCAGATAATGCAGGGATTAACGGAAGTATAACCAACCAGTATGGAGAAAGACTGGGTGGTGACATCATTACGGCTGTGGACGGGGATCCTGTCATAAGGATGGAGGACCTGATTTCATATCTTGAAACTGAGAAATCTGCTGGTCAAAACATGACATTGACACTGTACAAGGATGGAAAGACAGTTGACAAACAAATAACAGTAGGACAAAGGCCTTCTGTTGCGCCTTATCTGCCAACTCCACCTCAACCCACTCCGTAGTTTGCTCTTTCTTTCTTTTAACCAGTAAACAAAAAAACTCCCAAATAAGCGACGAAAAAATGAAGTCTATTCTCTACGACCCGTTGGGACAACCGTACTACGGAATCGCAGTCTGATTCAGGGTCAAGTCTACTCGCAACGGATTTGACAACGGTATCAGTTTTGCTAGGTCAGTAAACTGCACAACTGCAATTACGTTGCGTAACGTGTTATCCGAAATTGTAGTAGCATGTCGCAACGATCCGGTTTCATTAGCGATAAATCCCTCCCCTGAGGAAGATGTTTTAATAAGTGTTCTGTTAGTTGTATATACTTTCATAACTGAATTTATCATTTCACCTACAATCGAAGGGTCATTGGTTGTATAGTTAACCAATACGTTGACCTGGTTCCCTCCGACTGTTAAAGGGATGAATAACCCGAGGTCATCAGAAATAGTGATTTCCTGGCCATGATCAGCAAATGAAGTGGTGGGAGGAGAAATGACAATAGAAGATATAGTGACAGAGAGGAATAATGACCCAACTAGAATAAACTTTGATACTGATCTCGAAGCTCCTGATAACATATTTGAATATCATCAACCCTTTTTCTTTCTTATTTATGTTTTCAATATTAATTATAGTCATTAGTATTATTGAAAAAACTAATATCGCTAACCATCAGGGTGGCCGCTAAAACAATGTAGACTGCAGGATCGCATATACGTGAGGGATAGCAACAAAGAACGAGATGTATGCAAGTTCGGTCGGTATATTGCAATGCTAAGTCAATAGTGTAGTTAAACATCTAATACCAGCCACGGGCATTGTCAATGAGGGAAATGTCATTTTTTATTTTATATCCTATCATGCTGCTGCCCCGAGGGGTGTACTTGAAG